>NZ_QTMG01000040.1:0-24350 GCF_003635435.1 Parabacteroides sp. AF21-43
AAAGTGGTTATAAAAATCTTCCAGAATTATGAAAAATCACTGGAATCCGCAAACCTTCAAAATTACCTTTGTTTTTGGGATCGCACTTTTTTTATATCTTTACGGTTATAAGATAAATGAATGATTATGGATCAGTTCGTAGAACAATTAAGGCAGGTGTCTCCTTTATCAGATGAGATCGTGGGGCAGTTGTTGGAAGAAATGAAAGAGGTTTCTTTTGCTAAGGGAGAATTATCGATCCGGGAGGGAGAAAGAGATCCGTTTGTTTGGTTCGTGAAAACCGGATTGGTCCGGGCTTTCGTGGAGCGTGAGGGGAAAGATATCTCGTTATGGTTCGCCTCAGATAGCGAGGTGATCAATTTTGTTTATCGGGATATCTCCGCCTATAATGTTCAAATGGTGGAGAATACGACATTATTGAGAATACCGAAAACGAAATTGGATTACCTATGCCGGAGCTCCCTTGAGTTGGCCAATTGGGGATTGAAAATACAAGATTACTATCTTCGGGAATATGAGAACTATTTTATAAACGATAGCTGGATGGAAGCTCGTGAGCAATATGAGTCATTGCTGAAAACCCGTCCGGACTTGATCTTGAAACTACCCTTGAAACATATCGCCTCTTATTTACAGATAACCCCACAGTCATTGAGCCGTATCCGTGCTTCTGTAAAAAAATAGGGAAAAGTCATTATTTATCATAGGGTAATTTTTCTTGTTTTCAATAGCCATATCTTTGCGTCGTTAAAAACGTGAAGTGGATAATATGAAAATGAGTGGAGAAAAGGCGATCCATCGCCAAGAGTTGGAGCGTGGTTTACTAACCCAAAAGATTTCAAGACTATTTCTGAAATATACGATACCGGGAGTAGCCGGCCTATTATTCCTCGGGATTCAGTCGGTGATCGATGGTGTGATATTAGGGCGGTTTGTCGGGGCGAACGCTTTGGCCAGCGTGAATCTGATCTTACCTTGCTATAGTTTGATGACGGCTTTGTCTATCGTGATAGGAGTAGGGTGTCAGACCTTGATCGGTATAAACCTCGGACGTTCGGATCGGCAAGAGGCGAATAACGCTATAACTACTTCGTTCTTGTTTCTTGGAGGAATATCCGTTTTGATTAGCGGGTTGATTTATATATTCGCCGGAGATATCGCCCGTATGTTAGGTGCGAATGACGTATTGGTTACGGGAGCCGTGGACTATATTCGTTCCCTTGTCCCGTTTTTCCCTTTATTATCATTGATGTTCTTAGGAGATTATATGATTAAGGCGATGGGGCATCCGCTTTATGCCATGATCGTAATGGGAAGTACGGTGTTGATTAATATCGGTCTGGATCTTTTGTTTATCCCGGTAATGGGTTTAGGGATTAAGGGGGCGGGATTGGCTACAGGCTTGGCCTTTACCTTGGGAGCGCTGTTCAATATTCCCCGGATGTTCCAGCGAGGGCAAGTCGTAGCGGTACAAAGAGGACGTTTCCGTTGGCCTTTGGTCTGGAATGCGTTATACAATGGCTCTTCGGAAGGAATATCCGAGCTATCTGCCGGAATCACAATTTTTTTGTTCAATATAACGATGATGCGATATTTAGGAGAGCATGGAGTCGCCGCCTTTACGGCGATTAACTATATCTTGTTTATCGCCACCACGGTATTCTTAGGGATATCCGATGGAATTATACCGATTATCAGTTATAATTTCGGGGCGGGAAGATTGGACCGGATCGAGAAAGTGCTGAGATTAGCAGGGCGTGTTAATTTTATGATAGGTATAACGTTATTCGCCATCTTATTCTTTTTCGGGCAACAGATCACGTCCTTTTTCTTTAAGGGAGGAGAGGCTTTGGACGCTTTGGCGATCGCTAATTACGGCATAACGATTTATTGCTTCACCTTCTTGATGAGTGGGCTGAATATATTGGCCTCCAGTTATTTCACGGCTATCGGCAACGCTAAGCTGTCGGTTGTTATCTCTATGCTGCGTAGCTTGGTATTCGTAACCTTTGGTATTATCGTTTATCCTTCTTTATTCGGCATCCAAAGTATTTGGTATAATGTACCGGTGGCGGAGTTGTGTACGTTATTTATCTCCTTTATGTTGGTAAGGAGAGAACTTTTAAAAGAGGCCGTGCTGAAAAATTAATCAGCACAACCCTCTTAATTTCTTATTCGATATTCTTCCGTATCTTCGTCAGATACTCTTTCATCTTCTCGGAATCCTTATCCTTGATGATTTCTTGCAGGATATGCAATTCCTCTTGTATCCGCTCGATTTGGCGAGGGGTACGGGGGTTGAAAAGGATCTCGGTCAATAGAAAATCGTCCTCGGACAAAAGGCCGCGGGCGATTTTCATATGGCGTTTGAAAGTGGTACCCGGAGCATCCTGATGCTTCATCGTAGCGGCAAATACCATAGTGGAGGCGAAAGGGATACCTAGTGAGTAGGCTACCACTTTATCGTGCTCCTCGAACGTGTATTCGCAGATATGCAGGCGGAGGCTGGAATAAATATCCTTGAAGAAGATCTTGCCCAGATGATCGCCCTCGGAGATAATAATCGTATTCTCTTTCTCCAGTTGTCCCAGATTAGCGAATGTCGGTCCGAACATCGGGTGAGTGGAGACATACGGGAAACCGCATGTCTCATAAAACTCCTTTAAATAAGTCTTCACGGAAGCGATATCGGAAATAATGCAATACGGTTGCAAGTAAGGCATTACGGCCTTGAAAGCCTCTATCGTGTAACTTAACGTCACGCAGTTGATGACCAACTCGGGATTAAAATCCTTAACCTCTTCCGGGTTTTGTAGGCGAAGGGCGTTATAGATAAAACGCATACGTTTCGGATCTTTCTCCAATACGGCTACCTCATGATCAAAACTAAGCAGGTCGGTGAAGAAAGAACCCATCTTTCCTGCGCCTAAAATCAATATTTTCATCTTATAAATTATTGTTCGTTCATGATAATCATTTGCTGGCGCACGGATTCCTCATGGATCTCCTTCAAGATCTCCTTTACAAAGTCCGGGCTCAGGTCCATTTGTTCACCCATGCTGGAGCGTTTCTCTAAGATCTCGCTGTAGCGGGGAGACTGTAAGATCGGCATATTGTGCTCTTTCTTATAAACGCCGATCTCCTTGGAGATACGCATACGTTTAGCCAAAAGTTCCAATAATTGTTCGTCGATACCATCGATCTGGCGGCGAAGAGCGGTCAGGTTCTCGGTAGTCTGGTTTACGTCACGGATCACCAATAGGTTCAATACGTAATCCAATACATCCGGGGTGATTTGCTGGGAAGCGTCGCTCCATGCGCAATCCGGGTTACAATGAGACTCTACGATCAAGCCGTCGAAACTCAAGTCCATCGCTTGCTGGCAAAGTGGGGCTACCAACTCACGCTTACCACCAATGTGACTAGGATCACAGAAAATAGGCAGGTCCGGCATACGGCGGCGAAGCTCGATAGGAATATGCCACAACGGAAGGTTACGGTAGATCTTCTTGTCGTATGAGCTGAAACCTCTATGGATAGCACCCAAACGATGAATGCCCGCTCCGTACAAACGCTCGAACGCTCCGATCCACAACTCCAAATCCGGGTTAACCGGGTTCTTGATCAATACAGGTACATCAACCCCTTTTAACGCGTCGGCGATCTCTTGGACAGCGAATGGGTTTACCGTCGTACGTGCTCCGATCCAAAGGATATCGATACCGGCTTTCAATGCCTCGAATACATGATCTTTAGTCGCTACCTCGGTAGATACCAGCATGCCGGTCTCTTTTTTCACTTTCTTCAACCAAGCCAATCCCTCGGCTCCGATGCCCTCGAATCCACCCGGTTTCGTACGAGGCTTCCAAATACCCGCACGGAATATCTTAACGCCTCTGGAGGCTAATCCTTGGGCTGTTTCTAACACTTGCTCTTCTGTCTCGGCGCTACAAGGGCCTGCGATTACGATAGGACGTTGTGTATCAACTCCCGGTAATGCTAACGGTTCAATCTTCATTTCCATCTTTGTGATCTATATTTTAATTTTCAATTTTCAGTTATAAATTCTCAATTCTCTTCAAGGCTTCTTCTAAAGTCTCGTTCTTGCAGCAAAGGGATATACGGATATAACGCTCGCCACGACTACCGAAGATAAATCCCGGCGTAAGGAATACGTTTGCCTCGTATAGCACCTTGTTGGCGATTGCCTCGCCGCTCTCGGCGGAGTCGGGGATACGTCCCCAAAGGAACATACCTACTTGGTTCTCGTCGTACTCGCATCCCAAGGTACGCATGATTTGTCCGGCAAGGTCCCGGCGGCTACGGTAGACACGATTCATGTTATCGTACCATTCTTTCTTTGCGCTCAGGGCTTCTACCGCCGCATATTGCATCGGCTTGAACTGCCCGGAGTCGATATTGCTTTTTACCTTCAGTATCCATTGGACGAATTGGGCGTTGGAAGCCAGCATCGCCATACGCCAACCCGGCATATTATGAGCCTTACTCATGGAGTTCATCTCGATGCAGATCTCTTTGGCTCCCGGTATGCTTAAGATACTTAGCGGATGCTCGTTCAAGATGAAGCTATAGGGGTTATCATTACATATAATAATACCGTGCTTCCGGCCGAAGGCCACCAGTTTCTCGTATAGCTCTACGCTAGCGTTCGCCCCTGTGGGCATATTCGGGTAATTGGTCCACATCAGCTTTACGTTGGAGAGATCCATTTTCTCCAGTTCCTCGAAATCCGGTTGCCATCCCAGTTCCTCTTTCAGCTCGTAAGGGATCAAACGGGCCTCTACCAGTTTGCTGACGGAACTATATGTCGGATATCCCGGGTTCGGAACCAGTACGCCATCCCCCGGATTCAAGAATGCCAGCGAGATATGCAAGATACCTTCTTTGGAGCCGATGAGCGGCTGGATCTCTGTTTTCGGGTCCAAGTCTACGTCGTACCACGTCTTGTACCAGTCGGCGAATCCCTTACGCAGTTCCGGTATGCCTACGTACGGCTGATAACCGTGCTCGTTCGCTTTGCGGGCATGTTCACACAACGTCTCGATGGTCTGTTCCGAAGGTGGAAGGTCGGGGCTGCCTACGCCAAGGTTAATGACGTTCTTGCCTGCGGCGTTCATCTCGGCTACTTCCTTCAGTTTCTTGGAGAAGTAGTATTCCTGTACGCTACCTACACGGTTAGCGGGTGTAATGTTACACACTTTGTCTTCCTTCTGCATATTCGCCTAATATTTTTAAGTCTTTTGTTAACGGTCTGATAGCGTCCAACGCTTGTTTGTAACGGGTAAAATCCGTGAAAGTAAGGTCGATGTAGAACAAGTATTCCCATTCACGCCCGATAATAGGCAAGGACTGTATTTTAGAAAGATTCATGTCGTAAAAAGAGAGAACGGAGAGGACTTTGGAAAGGCTGCCGGAAGTGTGGGGAAGAGCGAATACGAGAGAGGATTTGTTTTTATCGGTTCCTCGAAGCATCTCATCCGCCGTCCAGCGGTCCGCTATAGCAAGGAAGCGGGTGAAATTCCGTTTGTTAGTCTCGATCCCCTCGGCAAGGACTTCCATCTTGTAGATCTGGGCAGCCAGTTTCCCGCATATCGCCGCATGTCCTTTCAGTTGGTTCTCCGAGATCCACCGGGCACTCATGGCGGTATCCTCTTTCTCTACCACCTTGGCGTTGGGCAAGGTATCCAAGTAATCGGTACATTGCATCAACGCTATCGGATGGGAGTTGACCTCTGTTACCTCGTGTATCGAGGTTCCCGGAAGCGCTACCAAGGAATGGGAGATACGTAGCTTATACTCGCCGGTGACGCTCAGCCCGCTTTCACGGATCAGCTCATGGTTTTGAAGGAGGCTTCCCGCTATCGTATTCTCGATGGCCATCATGCCCAGTACGGACGGGTCTTTCTTGATCGTCGTGATAACATCCCGAAACGTATTGCAAGGGATGATTTCTATTTCTTCACCTTCATGATAATTACGGGCGGCGATGTCGTGATACGAACCGGCTATTCCCTGTATTGCTACTTTCTTTTTCATCTTGTTTCTCTATTTTTACTCTAAACTGTTACAAACAAAAAAAGTCCCACCGAAACCGGCAGGACTTTATATTTTATTGATATTTATATTCAATCATCAACGCTTTACATACAAACTCCTGCCTTTACTCTGCTAAAGTAAAAGTAATAAAAGTAATATGTAAAGCTAAATCGATTCATTGTCTGTTTGTTTTTAAATACGCAGCAAAAGTAACGCTTTTTTGGAAACTACAAGCAAAAAGTGATATTTTTTTTCTGTTACATTTAATTTTTATCTTAACTGTTTCTGAACTTCTGTGGAGATACGCCTACGTACCGTTTAAAGTACTTACCGAAAAAGGATACATTCGGGAAGTTCAAGGAGTAAGATATCTCTTGGATAGTCAAGTCCGTAGCCATCAATTGCGATTTTGCGTCCATGATTATCATATCGGCTATGATATCGGATACGGAACGTCCTGTCTTTTGCTTGATGATCATGCAGAGGTGCTGGGGAGAAATACTTAGTTGGCTGGCATAAAAAGCCGTTTGCCGCTTTGAGGTATAATTCTTCATCACCAGTTGGATGAATTTCTTGTGGATCTCGTCGCTACGGCTCGTTATCTTGTTAGGCCATGATTTCCCTTGATATAAATCGCTGATCCCATGGATCATGGTAAGCAGGATATGTTTCACCATCTCCCTGTTTATGGATTTCTCTTTCGCTTGTACCCGCTCTAGCAAATGGAAATAATCGTTAATGAAGTCCGCCCGGTCCTCACTCAGTGATATGATCGGATTCTCGTAGATAGTAGGTAAGGCGCTCATCGTAGACTTTATCATGTTCACGCAGTCCATGAACTCGGATGAGAATCCTATAAAGGAAAGGCGGAAACTCTCTTTCTGCTCACAGAACTGAATAATGCTTCCCGGCATCAAGGTGATGAAATCATTCGGTTTCAACGTGTACTCTGTCAAGTTGATGGATGCCCTTAAATTTCCTTCAACGCATAAAGCGAAAATACCTGCTTTTAACCGGCAAGTCTGCTTGTAAAAGTTTAAGATTGCCTCGGTAATGTCGTTTCCTACGACATAATCCCGGGGCAAATCTAATTGTGGTAAGTTTGCGTTCATCCGTTATTTTATTAATGATCGAACACAAAAGTAGTAAAAGTGCTGTTGATTCACTTCTTAATTTAAAAATAGACCAATTAATCCTTGAATCAGACTTATTCCGCTTGTGCTTCCTTATTCCGTTTATGCAAGCTTTTCAGTTCGAAGGATAGCATGACACGGAATATACCTATTATTAATAAGGCGTAAGCGATCATGTAAACCAACGTGAAGGCCCCTAGGGCGGGTTGCCAGATAACACCGATGGAGCAAAGGATAGCCAAGATACCGAAGACCATGTACCAACCCCAGTTCCGTGTACCGTATCGTTTCAGGTCCATCGAGTAACCGGTAGCCGAGAAGCCTCTGAACATAAGCCAGAATGCCAAGACAAACGGAAGCACCTCCATGCTAAGTCCCGGGCTTGCCATCAAGAATATACCTAAGATCAAGTCGATAATACCTCCGGCCAAATACCATCCCCAACTGCTGATACCCTTTTTGTTCGCCAAGGCGAAAGCGATCTCGAACAAGCCGCTTACGAACATAGAGACGCTGAATAAGATACTAAGCGCTACGTAGCTCGCCAATGGCGCGAACATTAAATAAATAGCGACGATGATGTAAAGCAGTCCGACCAATAGTGACAACCACCAATTCTTGACCGCATAATCCATTTTATCAATAAATGTTTTCATATTGGATAATATTTGTATTGTAATTACCCAATTAACAAAGGGAAGGAAGAAAAAGTTCTGGGTATTTGTGGCTAGGATATCCTTAAAAACTTTGTCCTTTGGAAATTAATTCTTTTCTTTGACGTTTCAAATCAATATAGGTATATAAGTACGAGGATTATGATGAAAAATTTGATAGCGATAACTTGTTTTGTCGTGGCGTTGGTGTCTTGTAATAAGGTGGAACATAAGCTGGAAGGAAAATGGCAATTGAAAACCGTAGAGGCGAATGGGGTGGTCCAGACGGTGGATACGGTTTGGTATAACTTCCAGACCTCTTTGTTCGAGTACCAATTATATGACCCGGCAAAGGACGTATATCGTACGAATTTCGGTTATAAGACGTTGGAGGGAGATACGAGACTGGATCTGGAGTTGGTCAACTATGGAGGTACACCTTTGGAACAATTCATGCGTTATACGGATTGGACCTCACCTAAACAAACTTTCACGATCGAGCAGTCATCTGTGACGAATCTGGTAATGAGCTGCGAAGGAAGAACGTATACGTTTAAGAAATTCTAAGATATCATGTGCTGTTTGATCTCAGTCCCTCATAAGGAGTACTCCAGTACTCCCTAAGAAGTACTGCGATACTCTTTGCGAAGTACTGGAGTACTTCTTACGAAGTACTCTCCGCAGTGTTAGATCATGCGATCAAATCCGCTTCTATAGCTTGCGCCACCTTGATTAAATCGGCGGGGGCTATCTGTATCTGCAAGCCTCGTTGTCCGGCGCTTACATAGATCTTATCGAAGCCGGATGCCGTAGGATGGATATACGTAGGGAAATGCTTTTTCATGCCGATAGGCGAGCATCCTCCCCGGATATAACCGGTAAGCGGTAACAACTCTTTCACGGGGATCATCTCGCATTTCTTGTTCCCGGATACCTTGGCCGCCTTTTTCAAGTCCACCTCGTCCGCTCCGGGGATCACGCATACGAAATAACCGCTCTTATCGCCATGCAAGATCAAGGTCTTGAATACTTGGGCGATATCTTCCCCTAGCTGCTCCGCTACATGCGTAGCGCTCAGATCATTCTCGTCTACTTCATAAGGCACGAGCTGGTAGGCGATCTTAGCCTTGTCCAGCAGGCGTGCCACGTTTGTCTTATTAATCTTCTCTTTCATCGTTTAGATCCCTTTCATGGATAATTGAACACGTTTTCTGGATAGGTCTACGCTTAGAACCTTCACCTTGACATGCTGATGGATGGAGACCACTTGGGTAGGATCGCTTACGAAACGATCCGCCAGCTCGGAGATATGGACAAGCCCGTTTTCCTTGATTCCTACATCGACGAAACAACCGAAGTTGGTGATGTTGGTCACGATACCGGGCAATACTTGCCCTTCTTTCAAATCCTCGATCGTTTTCACCGTAGGATCGAACGCAAATACTTGGATCGTTTGGCGGGGATCACGGCCCGGTTTATCCAGTTCCTCCATGATATCAAGCAAGGTAGGCATCCCGACCTTATCCGTAAGGTAGTCCGTTAGTTTTAGTTTCTTTTTAAGCGCTTTGTCGGTGATCAGGTCGGCTACCGAGCATTTTAGGTCCTTGGCCATCCGTTCGACGATCGGGTAGCTCTCGGGGTGTACGGCCGAGTTGTCCAACGGGTTCTTTCCGTCGGGTATCCGTAGGAATCCAGCGCTTTGCTCGAAAGCCTTCTCTCCCATACGGGGGACTTTCATCAGTTCTTTCCGGGAAGTGAAGGGTCCGTGCTCCGCCCGGTAATTCACGATGTTTTGCGCTAGCGTAGGGCCTAATCCCGAGATGTAAGTCAACAAATGCTTGCTCGCCGTATTCACGTTTACACCCACCAGATTCACGCAACTCTCCACGGTTTGATCCAGACTCTTTTTCAAGGCGTTTTGCTCTACGTCATGCTGGTATTGGCCGACACCGATACTCTTCGGGTCGATCTTGACCAACTCGGCCAAAGGGTCCATCAGCCGGCGACCGATGCTGACAGCTCCGCGTACCGTGACGTCGTATTCGGGAAACTCCTCCCTAGCGATCTTGGACGCGGAGTAGATAGAGGCTCCGTTCTCGCTGACTACGAACACTTGTACCTTGCGGTCGTATCGTATATTCGTGATGAACTGCTCAGTCTCACGACTGGCGGTACCATTACCGATGGCAATGGCATCTATGGCGTAAGTGGCTACTAACTGGGCGACCTTAGCGGCGGCTTTGCCCTTCTCGTTCTGGGGCGGATGCGGGAAGATCGCTTCGTTATGCAGTAAATTCCCCTGCGCATCCAGACAGACCAACTTACATCCGGTACGGTAGCCGGGGTCTACGCCTAATACCCGTTTTTGTCCCAAGGGAGGAGCGAGCAGCAATTGCCGGAGGTTCTCGGCAAATACCCGGATCGCCTCCTCATCGGCTTTCGCCTTGCTCTGGTTGGAGAACTCCGTCTCGATAGAGGGTTTCAGCAGGCGTTTGAAAGAATCGTCGACAGCTGTAGCCACTTGCTCGGAAACCTCTCCACGACCTTTTACGAAACGCCGGTTCAAGCGATCCAGACAAGATTCCGCGTCGGGAGAGATACTTACACGAAGGATACCTTCCGCCTCTCCCCGTCGGAGAGCCAATAAGCGATGGGAACTGGCCCGGTTTAAAGACTCGCTGAAATCAAAGTAATCCCGGTATTTAGCGCCTTCCTCTTCTTTCCCCTTGATCACTTTGGATGTGATCATGGCGGTATGAGCGAAAGAGTTACGTACGGTATTACGTGCCGATTCGTTCTCGTTAATCCATTCGGCGATAATGTCCCGTGCCCCTTGCAAGGCTTCTTCGGCGTTTTTCACTTCCCCCTTGATAAAACTCTTGATGCGTGCGGATAGGTTATTCTCGTTTTGCATCATAACGATCTTAGCCAAGGGCTCCAGTCCTTTTCGGCGTGCGATCTCCGCCTTGGTGACCCGTTTCGGTTTGTAAGGGAGATATAAATCCTCGATCTCGGTGCTATCCCAAGATTCCTCGATGCGTTTCCGGAGCTCGGGAGTAAGTTTCTCTTGCTCTTCTATCGTGGCGAGGATCGTTTCCTTTCGTTTGCTCAGTTCCGTCAGTTTATCCAGTTGATCTTTGATGGCACCGATTTGCACCTCGTCTAATCCTCCGGTCACCTCTTTCCGGTAACGACTTATAAAAGGTATGGTAGCGCCTTCGTTCAAGAGCCCGATTGTCCGTTCCACTTGTCCTTCCGGAATTTGTAGAAAACGGGCTATAAGCGTGTGAAATACGTTTGTCATATCTAGTTTTCTTAGAATTGGAGTACAAATATACGGTTTTGCTTATATTTTCGGTCGGGATACTCACTTCTTGGGCTTATTATTTGTATCTTTCATTAATTTTCAAGAATTTTACGGCCGGAATATTCAAGCCTTTGATTAAAAAAATCAACATGGAAGTTAATACTACGGAGAACAAAACTTTGGAACAGGATTATAGGGATTTAGCAGGATTGTTATCTAATATCGTGGACTCGTTGCCCATCTACTTTTTCGTGAAGGATACGGGTGATAATTTCAGGTACGTGTACTCCAGCCCTTTGATGAACCAACTTTACGGACGATATCATAATGATGTGGTCGGGAAAACAGATTTTGACCTATTTCTAGATCCGGTCGTCGCCCAATCTTTCAGGGATATGGACGAGGAGGTGGTGAAAACGGGTAAGATGCAGCGTTTCGTGGAGCAAATGATCGATCCGAAAGGTATCTTGCGTACTATGGATACGATGAAACTGCTAGCGCCCCGTGAGGATAAGCCTCCTTATTTAGTAGGGATTTCATGGGATATTACAAAGCAAAGGCAGGTCGAGGAGGAGTTGCATAGCTATAATAAGCGCTTGGCGCTCGCTTGTCAAGCGGGTAAGATCTACCCGTGGCTTTGGGATCTGGTAAACGGTACGGCGGAGCTTTCCTTGGAAGAAAACGGCCAGATCAAGCATGTGCAGATCACCCACGCTAGTTTTACGGAGAAGATCCATCCGGATTACCGGAAGGTCTATGAGAATATTACAACCGCTTTCATGCGGGGCGAGATCGATTCCATGCGATTCAGTTTCCCTTGTCGTTATTTCTCGGATGAGTATGTATGGCTGGAGAAGATCGGTGAGGTCTATGAGGCCGATCCGGACGGCAAACCGATCCGCTCGATCGGAATCCTTCGGGATATGACCGTCGATAAACGGCACGAGGCGGATGTACAGGCCAAGCGTTTGGCGGAAGAGAGCGACCGGATGAAGTCCGCTTTTATCGCTAACATGAGCCATGAGATACGTACCCCTTTAAATGCCATCGTCGGCTTTTCTACCTTATTGGCGGAGAGTGACGATGAGGAGGAAAAAAAGGAATATCTGAGGATCATAGAGAGTAGCAATGAGTTTTTGTTGCAGTTGATCGGTGATATCTTGGATATCTCGAAGATCGAGTCCGGAAAGATGGAGTTTATTTATACGACCCTGCGTTTGAGTGAGATATTCGCTCCCCAGCAGCAAGCTTTCGCCTTGAGAGTGGCCCCGGGTGTAAAGGTTATCTTTGAGTCGGACGGTAATGACTATTGTATTGTGTCGGAGAAGACCCGTTTGACTCAGGTTTTGACCAATTTCCTTTCCAACGCCGTGAAGTTCACCAGCTCGGGTTCTATACGGTTTGGTTATCGTTTGACCGATGATGGTATCTATGTCTACGTAACGGATACGGGTATGGGAATCAGTAAGGAGTCTCAAGCGAGCATATTCAATCGTTTCGTGAAATTGAACAGCTTTAAGCAAGGAACAGGATTAGGGCTTTCTATCTGCAAGACGATTATTGAGAAGTTGAAAGGTAAAATCGGGGTTGAGTCGGAGGAGGGAAAGGGCTCTACATTCTGGTTTACGATACCTTGCCAACCGATGAAAGTGAAATAAGACATTCAAGTTTGGTTGGAATTTATAGGTAAATCACCTCATCCGCCAACAACCGAATCTCATCCGGATTATGTGACGTGAAAAGAATGATCCGTTCTTCTTTCATTTGCTTTTCTCGTATTCGTTCTATAATACGATGGCTTAAGGCTTCATCCAAGCCTTTGAACGGCTCGTCCATCAAAAGGAGAGGAGAAGGGTATGCCAATGCCCTCGCTATAGCGATACGTTGTTGCTGTCCGTAACTAAGCTCTTTAGGATATCGGTTCCCGAAGGGCTCCATTTCCATTTCCTGTAAGTGTTTTTGGGCAATTCGCCGGGCTTTTTCCTCCGTGAGAAAAGAGGAGAGGGGGAGGATGATATTTTCTTCTGCGGTTAGATGGGGCAGGAGTTGCGGTTGTTGGAATATGGTGGCGATTCCAAAGTGTCTTGTGGGATGTATCTCTCCTTCCGTAGGCAATAAGATACCTCCGATTAGGTTTAATAACGTTGTTTTTCCTTTGCCTGAAGGTGCGCTAATTCCATAAATAATCCCTTTTTGAAAGGAATGGGAAAAGTGCTGTATGCCATATTGGTAACTTATATCTTTCGTGTCTAAAACTGATAATGTAGGGGTGGGGATGGTCTGATCCTCATTCGCGAAAGATATTTTAGGGGTGATATCAGCGACTTTGCTAATTCCTTTGTCAAAAAAGAAACTGATGAATACCGCCACGATTGTCCAAGCGAGCAGCTCAGGGACAGAGATAAAGTTTTGCGCCCTTTTCATCTCGCTTCCGATTCCGAATGCGCATTGCGACAGGACTTCTCCCATAATGATCGCACGCCAGCCGAATCCGGCGGCGGAGGCAAGCCCGCTATATAAGAATGGCTTTAGCTGCGGATAGATGATCTGGAATAAGACATTGGAATGTTTGATATGGAACTGACGTGCCATAATGGATAAACCCGGACGTAGATCGAGGATTCCCCGTGTCAGATTCTCTGTTAGTAGCGGGAACATGGTGAGAAAGGCGATCATCAAAGGGATACTTTCCGGATTTAGGAATATAAGCGCCAAAAGTATGAAGGATATGACCGGGATCGAGCGCATGATGGCAAGCAGAGGTCTGAATAATTCATACACCCACTCAAAACGGGCGAATAACCCGGCCATCCCTATCGCACAAACGAATGAGATCGACATGCCTAAGACTCCCCGGAGTATAGTAGCTCCGACCGACTGATAGAAACTACCGGAGACGAGCCATTCGCAAAGTGTCCGTACGAGCCGGGGAAGTGAAGGTATCAGCTCCGGTTGGTTGGCTATAACGGCGAATAGTTGCCATCCCGCCAAGAGGATAGCGGTAGCGACTATCGTAGTGATTGTTTTTCGCAATCTCATTGTTTTTCGGGGATAAATCCGGCATCGGGAAGCCTCCCGCCGACGGCCTTGGGTTCATACTGTTCGATGAGACGTAGGAAACCCATGACGGCGTCTTTCGCCTCGATAGCTGATAAATAATGGATTTTACACCGCTCGATACTCTTAGGAGTTAAGGCCCCTTGGGCGAAGATTCCATGTTCTTCCAAAGAATGGATGGTCTCTTTCGGATATCGTACGGCTTTTTGGCAGGAGGTTCGTAAGGCATCCTCAAAAGCGATACGATATTTCTCCATCGTCGGGGTGTATACGACCGCTGTTTGGGCGAATCCGAGGGTATCGTTGTCTGTAAAATGATTCAAGTCCGCAGTTATTCGTAAGCTGCTGTCTTTCCGTAAAGCGATGCTTAGAAACGGTTCCCCGAGCACGGCACGATTTACTTTTCCGGCTAAGATGCCTTGGGTGATTTCCCCGGCGGTATTGAAGGCGTAATTCAAAGGATAATCTAATCGTTGGCGGCCGAGATAGTACCGGGTAAGGATATCGGGAGTCGTACCGTTGCCGAATACATACAATGCCGGTTCTTTCAAGGGAGTTTTCTCAACGAGGTAAAGGGTTCCCCAGATCGGGCACCCCGCTAGTTTGATCTTGATCCCTTTATTGTACAAGTTCGCCGCATTGATCATGGGGAGTACGGCTATGTCGGTCTCCTGCTTGATCAGTAAGGCTTGCGCCAGATCAGGCGAGTCTACCACTTTTACTTCTACTTTTTTGTTATCTATAATTGGAGGATTCTCAAGCCAATCGGCGAATGCGATAACGGATGGACCACGAAGTACCGAAACCTTGATTACGGTATCTTCCGTTTGTGCGTGCCGGCAACCGGAGCAACAAAGTATGAATAGTAGAAAAATGTATTTAATCATATCTAGACCTCTATAAAACAATTAAGGATTGCCTCCCGGCAACCCCTAACCAACTTTGTTAACCTTAAATCTAATACTATTATGAAAAAACCACAGTGCAAATGTACTGTTTTCTATATATCTGTCAATAGAATAAATGCTAATTAGTGTTTTGAGGTTCATAAGAAAAGCTAAAAAGCCTTCTTTTGAGTCGCTAGGCTAACCAAAACAATCGTTATCGCCGATAATGGCAAAGCAAATAAGATCGGATCTATCGCATGCCACGGATATACATCGATCAAGACGTCTTGTCCGAATAAAGCCTTGCAAAGTCCTACCGGAGCCGCTTCCGCCTTATGAAGGAACAACATGGCGAATAAACTGGCCAAGCCTCCTACCCATAAGCTGGCCAAGACCCCTTGCCGGGTAGCCCCTTTCCAATATAGCGAGCAGAAATAGGTAGGTAGGAATGTAGCCGCGCAAATACCCATGAACAAGGCGGTGCCTCGTGCGATAATACTCGCACTTAGCGTATAGCAGATAACGTAGCTGACCAAGATAGAGCATAGCACGCCGATACGTACACCTAATGTAGAGTTCGGATTTTTGCTACGTCCTAGTTTGGGGAATGCGTCTGCCCCGAAAGCCGCTCCCATGGTATGAAATTGTGCGCTAAGGGTAGACATACTGGCAGAGAGAATACAAAGCATGAAAACCGCCCCGAACCACTCCGGCATCGCTTTATTGATAAATAGGGGGATGATCTTGTCCATATCTTTTACCGCCTCGGAGGCGACTACACCTTCCGTCTTGAGGAAAAACAAATTAGACAAGGCTCCCACGTGATAAATCGCCCCTACCGTGACAATCAAGAATACGCAGCCGATCAATACGCCCCTGTTGAGTTGCTTGGTACTTTCCACCATCATGAAGCGTACGACTAGTTGTGGCTGCGCTAAGCAACCGATTCCTACGCCAAGGATCAATGAGGTAACCAATGTATACCATTGTGGAGAGCCTGAGATGGGCATAGCTGTCCATCCTTGATGTCCCAAGGCCTTGAAGCGTTCGGGCACCATGGGGGCGATATCCGTCAACTTCTGGTTTGCCTCGATAAAGCCCATGTCCATGATATGATAAAACCAAAATAGCAGGAATAGCATACAAGCGAACATGATAACCGCTTGCAACGCATCCGTATAAAGTACTCCCTTGATTCCGCCCGTAATCACGTAGGCCGCTACGATCAAGGTGAAGATCAACAAGGCCAGATGAAGGTCGATGTGAAACATCTGTTCGATGAAGACGGCTCCTCCCTTCATCACCACGGCGGCGTAGAGGGGCATGCCGATGAAAATGATCGAGGCGATAAAGATCTGTATAGACCGGGACTTATAGTGTAATCCCAATAATTGCGGGAAAGTCCGTGCGTTATGTGCCTCGCCTAACTTCCGGGTCCTTCGTCCGAAAAAGATAAAGGCTACCACTACGCCCATGAACATGTTCAATAAGCAAAGCCATTGAATACCCATGCCGAACGTAGCGGCTACGCCACCGAAACCAACGATCGCCGATGCCGAGATAAAGGTCGCCCCGTAAGACAGAGCCATGATAATGGGGTTTACTTTTCGTCCGCCTAATAAATAATCACTGGCGTTTTTCGTCTGCCTGTATCCGAGATACCCTAACCAAGCGATTACAAACATGTAAATGATGACAATAATGCCTAATGTTAGCGTACTCATTTTCGTGATTCTTTAGTAGGGTTTGTTTTTTCGTCGTCTTCTTTATTCCAAGTGGTTATCCCGAACCAAATAGAAAATAGGAGGCAGGCGAACGCTAGAAGGTAAGCCAGCCAAATACCGGGGTCGCTGATTCCGAACATATATCCGTGCCTATTAAAGTTTTATTAGATCACTTTCACAGATATACTCGAGATTCTGACGGCGGATTACCTCACGGGCGCTTTCCCGGTTGTTCGTACGCAAGATCAAGATCGCTTTTTCCCGGATGGAGAAACAATACATATATTCTATGCTGATGCCCGCTTTCGTGAAATAAGATAATGTATTGGCAAAACTTCCGGCGCATGAGCTGGTTACGATCGCTAATACGTCGGTCAGGTTTGCGCTGACGTTGTTTTCTTTTAATATCTTGTATGCCTTCTGGGGATCGCTTACGATGATACGAAGGATTCCATACTCGGAGGTGTCGGCTACGGTGGCCGCGATGATGCGGATGCGCTCTTCTGCCAATAACGCTAATATCTCGCTTAATTTCCCGTACTTGTTTTCTAGGAAAATAGAAATTTGATTGACTGTCATAAGGTGTTATTTTAATTGTTTATTTAACAAAGCTTGCGATGATCTTTCACTCGTACCGCCTTACCATCTGTGGTTGGCAAAGATCCCTTGGCTACCAGCTTGATACGCGGCGTAAGTAATAATTCGTCCTTCAACTGACGGGTGATACCTTTCGTCAAGCGCTGTAAGGCTGAATAATCATCGGTGAATAGGTCGCTCAACTCTACCTCGATCAACATCTCGTCGCTGTTGCCGATCGTTTCGAGGGTGATCAAGTAATTGCTGCCCAATTCCTTGAATTGCATCAATATCTTTTCGATTTGGATGGGGAACAGGTTCACGCCCTTCAAGATTATCATATCGTCGCTACGTCCTTTGAAACGGGCAAGGCGTTTATGGGTACGTCCGCAAGGGCAATCACCCGGTAAGATGCAAGTAAGGTCACGGGTACGATAACGGAGTAAAGGCATCGCCTCCCGGTTGATGGTGGTTAATACCAATTCTCCGACCTCTCCCTCGGGCACCGGTTGCAAGGTAACCGGGTCTACGATCTCTACGATCACGTTGTCTTCCCAGATATGCAAGCCGTTCTGCTCCGTACATTCGAAGGCTACACCCGGCCCGTTCATCTCCGACATACCGAAACAGTTGTAAGCCTTGACACCCAGAAGCTGCTCGATGCGTTTACGTTGTTCTTCCGAGTGTGGCTCGGCACCGATACATACGGTGTGTAGTTTGGTATCCTTTCTGGGGTCTATTCCCTCCTCATACATAACCTCGGCCAAACGGGTGGCGTAGCTCGGTATGATATGTAAGCAGGTCGTGCCGAAATCGGTGATGAACTTAATCTGTCGTTTGGTATTACCGGCCGCCGCAGGCACTGTCAACGCACCTAGTTTTTCTGCTCCATACTGGAAACCGAGGCCACCGGTAAACATGCCGTAGCCGGATGTATTCTGAAATACGTCCGTATCCCTTAGCCCTACCATATACATGCAGCGGGCTACTTGGTTAGCCCATTGGTCCAAATCCTTGGCGGAATGTAAGACAACGGTGGGATTACCTGTCGTTCCACTGGAAGAGTGGATACGTACGCATTTCTGTAACGGGATGGCTGCCAATCCGAACGGATAGTTATTTCTAAGATCATCTTTCGTTGTAAACGGAAGTTTTTGTAAATCTTCCAAGGACTGAAAACTGTCCGGGGTAATTCCTTTCTCTTTGAATATCTTATGGTAAAAAGGGGAGTTGCCCGCTAGTTCTATGGTTTGTTTCAGTCGTTCCAGTTGGAATTTTACCAGATCTTTACGATCCATGGTTTCTATTTCTTTCTGCCAATACATCATCGTTTTTTCAATTAGAGTGTGTTTAATTCATGAAATTAGATTGCAAATGTATCTTTTATTTTGGATAATGCCATGCTTTTGTGTCAAAATATTAGTAATGACCTTTTGAAAATAAGAATTATTAGGCGGTAAGCCGTTGTAAATAAAAAAATAATAGTTATTTTTGTCCATTACGCAATTTAACTTTATGTATGGGCCATGGGAAAATATGACCACCTTTCCAAAGAAGAGTTGATTCAAAGGATTGAGAGACTGGAAGCCGATCTGGAAAAAGCCACTTTGACACCATCCGCGAGCGATAACGAACTTGAGATGCGCCAAAGCCAGCATACGATCAACTTCTTAAATATCTTGATGGATACGATCTTGTCGAACGTATTTGTGGAGATCACGGTGAAAGATATTTTCAACGGTTTCCGGTATATCTATTTTAATAAGGCGGCGGAGGAATTTACGGGGGTCAAGGCGGAAGATATCTTAGGGAAGACGGATTTCGAGCTTTTCCCTGATTCCCGGCGGGCGCATGAGATCCGAACGGAAGATTACCATACGATCAAGACGGGACGTATGGTAAAGGAAATGGTCGAGTATGAGAAACCGAATGGAGAGGTGAGAATCGTAAATATCGTACGTTTACTGATCACGAATCCGGACCCGGGAGCCTCGCCTCTGTTATTGATCATGCTGAATGATATCACGGAGCAACGTCAAGACCAGTTGGCGCTGATGAAAGTACAAGAGGCGGATAAGATGAAAAACGCTTTTATCGCTAATATGAGCCATGAGATCCGGACCCCGCTGAATGCTATCGTTGGCTTTGCCCATCTCGTGACGGAAACGACTAATGCCAGTGAGCAAAGGGAATACTTCTCGATTATAAATAAGAATTGCGATTTATTGTTGAAACTGATTAACGATATCCTGGATTTGTCGAAGATCGAGTCCGGTCGGTTAAACTATAACGTGTCGGAAGTTGAGTTGAGGGATATTTGCCAAGAGGCCTATGTGGTACAATCCTTGAAGATGACTTCCGATGTGGCATTATTATATAACTCGGTCGCCATGCCTTCTGTTCGTCTGTGGATCGATCCGCACCGGGTAGAACAGGTCTTGTTAAATCTCTTGTCTAATGCCATTAAGTTTACTTCCAAAGGTTTTATCTCGCTTTTTTATGAGGTGGAAGATATGTTCGTACGTGTCTCTGTCATGGATACCGGAATCGGGATATCAGAGGAAAAGCTGGAGTCTGTTTTCGAGCGTTTCGTGAAATTGGATGATTTTTATCAAGGGGCTGGTTTGGGACTACCTATCTGCAAGATGATTGTAGAGCAGTTGGGTGGTGAGATCGGTGTGCGATCTGAGCTTGGCAAAGGTTCCACTTTCTGGTTCACCTTACCATTGGTTGTTACGGATAAGGCTGTTGTGGAGAAGGATGATCCTTCTGTTTTAAGTGAATGTCAACTATATTAAATAAAAAAGAAATGAAAAATGCGGTTGTCTTTTTAGCGACAGGCTTTGAGGAAATAGAGGCCTTGGGTACGATTGATGTCTTGAGGCGTGGTGGTGTACGGGTTATGATGGTATCTATTACGGGTGACCGATTGGTGATAGGAGCTCATGATATTCCGGTAATGGCTGATTACCTGTTCGAGGAGGCGGATTTCAGTTGTGTCGATGCCTTGATTTTGCCGGGTGGAATACCCGGAAGCAACCATTTAAATGCGCATGCCCATTTGAAAGAATTAGTCAAGGAGAAAACGGAGGAAGGCGTATTAATCGGTGCTATCTGTGCCGGACCGATGGTTTTAGGTGGTCTTGGATTGCTAAAAGGGAAAAGGGCTACCTGTTTTCCTTTCTTCGAACCAACAATGGTAGGCGCTACCCCTACGGATAATGGAGTAGAGCAGGATGGAAATATCATCACAAGCAAGGGGCCGGGTTTTATGTTTGAGTTCGGCTTGACGATCTTGAGGAATCTGAAAGATGAGGAAATCGCTTTGGAAGTGGCGGATGCCTTATTATATGACGCTTTGTTGCATGGGACAAAGCATTAATGTGCTTGAAATTAAAATCCCTTGAGAGAATGTCTCTAAGACATTCTCTCAAGGGATTTTTGTTGTAAAGAGTTTTCCCTTTCCTAAATTATTTCTGGAAAGATTTTTTCATACGTGCGATATCTGTCAAATAGTCTTGCAGATCTTGCTCGTGTTCTTCTTCCTCAGCTAAGATATGCTTAGCGATATCACAAGTCGTGAAGTCGATGCCGTCCGTGAATTTAGCGATTTCTTGATAACGCAAGATGGCGCAACGCTCGGAGGCGACATTCTGGTTCAGAAGGCTTACTACGTCAAAGTCTGTCGGTGAATCATATTTGCATCGGGCTAATTCAAACCATTGTTTCGGATCAAGTACCGGAACTCCTTCCAATTCGATGATCCGGTCTGCCAATAATTGGGCGTGATGCCTTTCTTCCTCGGCATGTTCCTCGAATTCACCTTGTACGTCGGAACGCATGGCTCCTTCAACGACCAAGGCTCCTACCCAATATTGATAGTATGCTAGCCATTCTTCCGCTAATGCGGCGTTTAGTTGAGATAATAAATTGTCGACATCCAATTTCCCTCTTAAAATTTTGACGCTTTCTTTTGCCATAGCTGTATTAATTTAGAATTAAACGTATTGTTCGTTTTTTATAGTTCTAACAAGCTTACTAGGGCATTGTTTATTGTTTGTCAAAATTTTAACGTTATGCTGCGATTGTTACAATTTAGGTAATTCCCAAGGTGCCCGGTAATAGGCTTTCGACAAGGCGGTAGCCTCGTTATCGCCGACAAACAAATTGTTTTTATCATCCCAATGAACTTCCCGTTGAACCCGGCAGGAGATATTCGCCAGATGAGCCATCTTCGCTACACGGGCACCGATAGCGACATCGGCGTTCGGAAGCTCGCGGCTTTTAATGCAACTCAACATGTTTCCCACATGATTATAAAGTCCTTTGCCTTCTCCTTTCTTGAAAGGAACGGCTTCCATGCGGGCTACGTTCTCGGATACGACCGGTATGACCTCCCAACCGGCCCTGTCGAGTACCATCGTACCATTCTCCCCATAGAACGCTAATCCTTCCTTACGGTTATAGAGTCCGTGATTGATTCCGCAGGCGTGATCCCAGATGATATTAAAATCATCGTAGGCATAAGTCGCCATTAAAGTATCGGGTGTCTCCATAGCGTCGTCCGGATAGGCGAACTTGCCGCCGCCTGAGAATACACGGGTGGGAAGACCCGCATTCATTCCCTCAAGGGCATAATCCAGTAAATGTACGCCCCAGTCCGACATCAAGCCTCCGGCATAGTCCCAGAAAAAACGGAAATTATAATGAAAGCGGTAAGGATTGAACGGACGTTTAGGAGCCGGGCCTAGCCACATATCGTAATCCACACCGGCGGGAGCGTCGCAATCCGGTTTAACCGGAAGTGTCGGCTTGCCGTCTTGGTAAGCCCAGACCTTGACCGTACGGATCCGTCCGATATTTCCGGCTTTCAAGAAATTAGCCGCCTCGTCCCAATGCGGGTCGCTACGTTGCCATTGGCCTACCTGTACGATCCGGTTATATTTACGGGCGGCTTTTTCCATTAGGTTACATTCCTCGATCGTATTGGAGAGCGGCTTCTCTACATATACGTCTTTTCCCGCTTGGCAAGCCCAGACCGTCGGAAGGCAATGCCAATGGTCCGGCGTACCGATAATGACTACATCTACGTCTTTATTATCGATTACTCGTCGCCAGTCCTTATATAAATGAGGTACTTTTTTTCCTGTTTTCTTCTCAACGTCGGCAGCCCGTTTGTTTAACCATTCGTCATCGACATCGCAAAGAGCCACGCATTCCGTCTCTGGATAATCAAGAAAAGTATTCAAATCCCCGTATCCCATGCTACGGCATCCGATGAGGGCTACCTTTACTTTGTTGCTAGGGGCGGTTTGTCCGTATATGGAGGAATACGATTTACCGATAAGCGGCGATAAAGTAAGTCCGGACATGATAAGTCCGGTTTTTTGCATAAAAGTACGTCTGTTCATGATATTAGTTTTTAATACTGTTATAAATATATTCCATATCCACGTGCTCCCTTACGAGGGCGGCGAGTTTGTCATACTGCTCTTCCTTAAAAGCAGCATAATCGAAAGGGCCTGTAGTCGTTTCCGTGTCAAAGCCCTCAGCTAAGTTGTCCAATACGGCCGGATTATCAAGGATACCATGCATATAACTTCCCCAGCATCGGTTGTTGAGGTAATATCCGTCCGTTCGTCCGTCTTCCAGTCGGGCTACGGGCTGTTCGGGGGCGTCACCCAATAGGGTGGTTCGTCCCATATGTATTTCGTATCCTTTACAATCCTTATTCTCCGAGGAGGGGAGGAAAGCAAAGTCGCTTTGTCTCGTGATCTTCTCCTGCTCGATGACCGTGCATTGAGGCAGAAGACCGAGACCGGGAATCGCCGGGATATTTCCCTCGATACTTTCCGGATCTTCCAAGCGGACTCCCATCATTTGATAGCCACCGCAAATACCGATCACCTTTTTACCCGCTTTATGCGCCCGGATAATCGCCATCGCTATCCCATTGGCCCGCAGGCTTTGTAAGTCCGATAACGTATTCTTTGAGCCGGGGAGCAGGATGATGTCGGCTTTCTCTATCTCATCGATATTGTTGGTATAATAAGGATTGAAACGGGGGTCCATCTCCAATACATCAAAATCCGTGAAATTAGACATTCGTTTCAGCAGGATGATAGCTACATTGATTTTCCCGTCTTTATAAGTGTTATTTTTCATATCCAACGCTACGGAATCCTCTTCCTCTATCTTGATATCCCGAAACCATGGAATTACGCCTACCACGGGAATCCCGGTCAATTCCTTTAACAGGCTCCGTCCTTCCTCGAATAAAGAAGCGTCTCCACGGAATTTATTGATGATAACCCCTTTCATTAACGCTCGTTCCTCCGGTCGTAATAAAGCGATCGTTCCATATACAGAGCCGAATACGCCCCCCCGGTCTATATCTGCGATCAGATAGGTGGAGGCGCCGGCTTTCATCGCCATACGCATATTGGTGATATCCCGGTCTCGCAGGTTTAGTTCGGAGATGCTTCCGGCTCCTTCCAATACGATCGGGTTATAGCGAGCTTCCAGACGGTTGAAGGCTTCGATAGCTTCCTTAAATAGCTCCTCCTTCTGGTTTTGTATCCCGAAATAATCCTTGGCGGACATATTGCCGACTGGCTTTCCGTTTAATACGACTTGTGAGCTTTTATCATTTGTCGGCTTTAGTAATATCGGGTTCATATCCGTATGCGGGGAAATACCGCAGGCCTCCGCTTGTACGACTTGCGCCCGGCCCATCTCGCCGCCTTCCGGGGTAGAGTAGGAATTGAGGGACATATTTTGTGCCTTGAACGGTGCCGGTTGATAACCATCTTGCTTGAAAATACGGCAAAACGCCGCATTGATAACGCTTTTACCCGCATCAGAGCAGGTTCCGACAAACATAATCGGTCGTAGGTGTTGCTTCATCTGTATAGATTTTATTTACACAGTGTACAAAGGTAGTATTTTTGGCCTTT
>NZ_QTMG01000041.1:0-23902 GCF_003635435.1 Parabacteroides sp. AF21-43
ATCTGTGAAGTAAATTTAGGCATAGTCATCTGATAGGGAAACCCCGATTTGGTAAGTTAACTTACTTTGCCATTTAAGTTAACTTACTTCGTCGATGGAGTTAACTTACTTTGCCGATGAAGTTAACTTACTTTGTCGATGAAGTTAACTCCGTGAAATGGAGGAGTGGTACGGCTAGGCTTTATTTATTCGGTAACCTCCCAGCATTTCCATCCTTTATTGGCGCAGATATATACAATGTACGAGCGTACATTATATATAGGGAATTTCAGTTTGGTATCCTTGGCGTAAGCACGTACTTGCGCCACGTCCTCGGGGCGGGGATCGTTTAGCGCCAGCATGTGTTCGGCCTCTTTCGCCTTGAAATACTTGAATTCCACGACGCGATCGTCTTTGTAATAATCCGTGCTGGGTATGCCGGTCATCTCGAAATCGGAGCGGCCCGCCGAGTTGTTCTGTTCGATGGCGAACGTATAGTAACTACTCAAGTAGCGTGAGCAAAGCTCGAAGAAGGAGCAACGGATGAAGTTCTCGTTGATCTTGTCGAATACCTGCGCCGGGAACTGCCCGAGATACTGCTCGAAGTAGTTTTGTACCAACGGTTCGAAACGGCGGTCTTCCGTGAAGCGTTCGTAGGTGGGTACATAACGGGGAGCGCCACCTTCTATATGGTTCATCTCGTTGTAATAGTCCATGTAGATGCTGCGCATCGTGAGGTTGGGTAACACCATACGGTAATTATTCCTCAGCGTGGTCATGCCCAGATAGAAGAGGCTGACGGGATAAAAGGTCTTGTCGAAGAACTTCTTCTTGTTGAACTTACTGGATAGGTCGGCGATGTTGTAAGATAACTCATCATTGATAACCAAAGCATCAAGCATTTCTTTTGCGTTTTCCATGGATAGGGTCAGACGACGGATCCAGCTGATATCGGTACGCAGGTTCTCATCGACCAGTTCAGAGGGGATAAAGCCATTCAGCGCCGCGAAGTTCTTAAAGAAATAAGTCAATATCGTAGAGTTGAACAAAGGCTCGGCTCCCGGACGGAAACGATAACCATCATAATTATTTACGATGAGTTGCCAAAGCTCCTCAAAGGAGTCTTGCCCCATACCATATTTGTCGATGACATACCTTAGGTAAGCGTTGGCCTCCTCATAGGTAAATCCCAGCATATTTAGGAAGCGTGGCTGCAAGGTGAGGATCTCCGCTATATTGTACCCGCTCGTCAGGTCGTCCATCGTTACGGGAAGGACACCCGTGCAGAAACAAGTTCGGATACTGCCTTCGCCAATACCTTTCTTTATTACCTTGAAGAAGGTACGCAGGAAGCTGTCCTTCGTGGTTACTTGCTCATAGAGCGGATCCTTATAGGCGGTTAATAATTGATTGGTGAAATTATCATATTCGTCTATCAATATGTAAACCTTCGGGAGGTCATGCTCACGGGCATACCCCAAGGCCTCTTCCAGCATTTGGGAGGCATTGCCTTTGGTGGTAAACTGGAAGTCTTGGAACAAGTCCCGGTTATGTGTTACCATGATTTCTACCGGTGAACAGTTCAAGAGGTTGAAATTCCGCTCCAACCCCTCCATGTCATCTGCCATGGCCATAGCGGAGAAATCATAGCGCACGATCATGTAGCGGCTATGTTCCTCCGTCGGGTGTTCCCCGATCCAAGTGCCGCCGAACAATTCCTCGAAACGATCGGCCTTGGTGCGATCGTAGTAACAGGCAAGAGTGGAAACGAGTAGGCTTTTCCCGAAACGACGGGGACGCAGGAAGACCGGGGCGTTGTAGTTCTCCAATCCGGGGATAAAGCTCGTTTTATCCACATAATAGAACTTACGCTCCCGTAAATCTATAAAATCCGCTACCGCATAAGGAATCGTTATTCGTGCCATGACATTTCTTTTTTCGTATATTACACAATACTACAAATATACGAAAATTCCTTATGCGATGAGATTTCCTGGACTTATGTTTTCCGGAAAGGGTATTGTTTCTGCCGATGGCGAATAACCCAAATGTAAAAACCAGTGAAATAGAGAAACGGTACGGCTAGGCTTATGAGGATCCATAGGATTCTGGAGAAGTGCCCGAGGAAAGTGCCGAAGTGGACAAAGTACATGGAGCGGACAAGCTTCTCGGCGGCCGGTTTGTCTTTCCATAGGTTTGTGGCGACGACCTTTCCAGTGATAGGATGGATGTAGATATGGTTGCTTCCCGTTCTTTCGAAGTCCCCTTCCTGATACATCCGTACGGAGAAGACAGACGTGTTGTCTTTCGGGAAGAAGATCATTGTCGGGGTTCCCTCTTTGAACTCTTCTTGGGCGGTCGCTAAAACGGAATCCAATGATACCCAATCACCTGTGTATTTATCTGTTTTTGGTGCCGGTGCGACTGCTTTTCCTGCGGATATGGATTCAAAGAAAGATTGATATTCTTTCTTGAACCCGAAATAGGAGCCGGTAAAAGCGATGACCAGCAAAAAGAGGGATGTACATATACCTATGATGGAATGCGACTTGAAAAGCTTGGCTCTCAAGCCCATCTTTCGGTTCACGGAGAAGATACGACGCTTGGGTAATAATAGAAAGCCGGAGAGAGTTAGGAAAATCAACAGGAATCCCGATAAGGCGACGATGGTCGCTCCTTGCTTTTTCAATAGCAGGTTCACGTGAAAGTCGTATAACCATTGAAAAACCTTATGCCGGTATCTGTCCACTCCCGTAACTTCCCCTGTATAGGGATTGACATAGATCTGGATACGGCCTTTCTCATCCGGGAATGTAGTACGAAAACTGTAGGCGCAATCCTCGCCTCCGTATAAGACCATATTATTGATCTTAGCTTGTGGATATTCGTGCCTTACGTTCTCTAGCAAAGTTTGCGGCGACACGGTTCGGGAGGCTGGCTTGACAAAAGCGATATCCTTGACAGATAGTTTTTCAAGTTCCGGCTTGTACACGATCGCTGTGCCGGAGAGGCATATTAGGGTTATTATTAGCCCTAATATGAGTCCGGTGTATAAATGTAACTTTACTATGATCTTTCTAATGATCGAATTATGCGACATGTCTTGTGCCTTTTTTAGAAGTTGACCGCTAGCATAACCATCAGCGTCCTGGCCGAGCCGGGGAATAAAAGATAGTTCCCTTGGGATCCGGTATAATATTCTTGGTTGAATACGTTTTTCAAGTTCGCCGAGATCTTGTAGAAACTGCGCTTGTAAGCCACGAAACAGTCAACCAGATGATAGGCGTCCAGATCGATCGTATGTGCCATGTTTCCGTAGGATTTACCTTGGAAGTACCAACCACCGCCGAAAGATAAGCCTTTAACCGGGCCTTTACGGATTAGGTAGGAGGTCCATAGGTTGAACTGGCTTGGTGAGATATTGGCCAGTTGCGTACCTACGGGATAGGTCTCGTCGTTCGTTTTCGTTACCTCGGCATGCGTATATGCGTAATTGAAGGCTACGCTCCAACTGGGAGTGATCTCTCCGTTTACCGAAAACTCTATACCTTTGCTGGTCTGCTTGCCGATCAGTATCTTATATTCCTCGTCTTCTGGGTCTATCGTCGGCAAGTTGGTCTTCGACAAGGTATAGAAGGCTAGGCCGGTGCTCAAGCGATCGTTGAAGAATGATTTCTTGACTCCCGCTTCCCATTGTTTAGAGGTAATCGGGTCGAATGCCTCGCCATCCTTCGTTTGCCCGGATTGAGGGACAAAAGACTGACTGTAGGTAGCATATAGGCTCAAGTCGGGCATGGGCAGATAAACAAGACCCACACGAGGCGAGATGGCAAAGTTGTTTTCATCCGTTTTTTTATCCTTAATATAATTATCTTGTTTATCGTTCACCCAGTCCGCACGGGCACCAAGCAATAACTTCCATTGATCGGAAAAGCTTACTTGGTCTTGTAGATAGATTGCGTAGGTACGTTGGGTGATACGTAAGTCTGTACTCTGTTCCATCTCGAAATCAACTGGTTCTTCGGAATATTCCGGATGAACATAACTAATCGGGGTGTACATATTCCCTTTTACTTTCCTTCGGTTGGTAAGCCATCCGTATTCCAAGCCCGCTATTACTTTATGCTGGATGAAGCCCGTCTTGAAGCTGCCGTTCAATTCCTCCAATACATTGGTATAATTGATTTTTGCGTCCCAATGTGCCAAACGGCGGGTAATCGTGCTGTCCTTCTGAGGGGTTTTCATCTGGAAATACAGACGATCCTCATGCGTGAAATATTGGCGGGCGGAACTTCTGAATGACCAGTTCTGGTTGAAACGGTGGGTCAACTGGAAACCAACGCTATTATTGGTAAACTTGCCATAGGCCCACGGTTCGCCAAGGAATGTCTTGAATCCGTTATCTATCACCTCATTGTTGATATGCAAAACGCCCGGATCCTGTGTCCTTTTATCCCGGAAGATATCGGCATCGATATTAAGGGTGGTCTTGCGTCCTAAGTCAATGTCGATGACTGGGGTGATGTCGTATCGTTTGCTGTTTTGCGGTTTCCTGAATTTGTCGGCATCTTCATACATTCCGTTCAAGCGGTAACGGATGGTCTTTTTGGTGTTCAGCGGGCCGGAAATGTCGATAGAGGCTTGCTTATAGTCGTAACTGCCGTATCTGATCGTAGCGCCATACCGGGGCGTATATAAGGTCGGCTTGGTGATAAAGTTGATGATACCTCCGGGCTCTACCGCTCCATAAAGGACAGATGCCGGGCCTTTGAGGATCTCTATACGCTCGATACTGGATAGCGCGTCGTTCGAGAACTTTAGGTATCGTACCCCGTTCCTGAAATAGTTACGGGAGTTCGTCATGGAGAAACCACGGGAAGAGAAGACCTCGTTGATGTTGGAAGCCTCGCCGGAAGGTCCGCCTTTCACGCCGCCCAGGTTCCTTACGGCCTCGGTCATGGTGGTAGCCTGTTGGTCTTCCAATAATTTCCGGGTCGCTATGCCTACGGTTCCGGGTATTTCCATCACGGGGATATCCATACGGGTAGCCGAATTAGCGATGTCGGAGTTATAACTCTGTGGTTTTGCCCCGACGATATCTACCTCGGGTAATCCTAATAGTTTGTAAGATAACTGAATCTCCATCTCGTAATTTCCTTCTCCCGCGGGAATATCCCGGATCGCCGAGACGGTGTTGTAACTGTTGGTGATTAGTACGTGGTCCTTCGTGTCCTTTAGTGATAAGGAGAAATACCCATCCGTATCTGAAATAACCCGTATATCCGTACCCTTAATGTAAATGACAATGTTTGCCATCGCCTTGTTGTCTTCATCTACGACCGTACCGGATATGACTCTGGAACTTCCCTCGGATGGCCTACTTTGAGCGACCGTCCGGGTGCCACACAAAACAATCCCGCTAACAATTAGCAGGAACAAATAAAAGTGTCTCATAATGTATAAAAATTAATTACGCAGTTTACATCTCTAATGTAATCGTTCCACTAGTTCCCCAAATCCCGGGAGAATCTATTTCTTTTTTTATCTGGCAGGTTTCCTGACTAACCCGGAAAGCGACCTTCCCATCTTTAGAAAAGACAGTGGCATGAAGAAGCTTTCCTCTTTACGGGTTTTACAGTAGCGGGCTCTGTTCCGGAATCTAACCGAAATTCCCTTTTATAGACTTGCAGAATGCAACGTCTATCACCAAGACATCACAAAAGTATAGTATTGATAGGGTTTTTTTTAATGAAATATGTTAAATATATTGAACGTGTTAAACAATTTGGCATATCCTTATGCGATAGTTTTTCCCGGACTAATCTTTATGGAAAAGTTTTTTCACCATTCAATGAACTTTCCTCTTTCCCGGCGCTTTTCCAGTTCCTCTTGTAAATGTCGTTGGCGATCTTTGGCGATGTAACGACGGGCGAAGATGTTCGGGACAGCTACACCGAGTGAGATACAAAGAATGATGAGTGCGGAATTGATCCCGTTGAAGAATGCGTTTGTGACCTCACCGACTACTCCATGCAGGTTTATAAATGCCAGTAATGAGCGATACATGAGTACTCCCGGAATCATAGGAATGACAGATGGAATCGTCAATACGTGATTGGGAACATGGCACCAATGAACCGCTTTTACGGCAAGGAGGCTGACTACGAAGCTTCCCATAAACGAGCCGATCACAGGACCATAACCTAATTCGAAGTTCACAAAGTTACGGGTACATACCGCAATGATACCTCCTACGGCTACCACCCATAATAATCGGCGTTGAATATTGAATATCATGGAGAAGCCTATGGCGGAGATAGCTGCCGCTAATGCATATATGTAGTACGGGTCATGTGGAACCATATTTAATTCACTGAACTTATGATCTATCTCGACATCATTCATGACAAGTACCCGCATGGCGAATGCGATACCGAAAGTCATGGCGGCTACCATCATGACCGTATTGGAGGCCCGGGTGATGCCGACAAGCAAATGATTGTCTAGCATATCATCCACGAAGTTAATCAAGGGTACGCCCGGCACGATAAATAAAGCGCAGGCTAATAATGGATGATAAGGAGTGTCGGATAGCCCGGAGAAGGAGGATGCGTATGCCAAGCAGGTGGATACGAAAGCGGCCGCGGCGATACTCATATATACGTTAAGTCCAGCCTCGACACAGCGGGCCCGTACCCTAAACCCGACGAAAGCGCAAATGGAAGCGAATAGGAATGCCATCCAGTCGCATCCGAATAGCTTACAGAATCCTCCGCATGCGAATCCCGCTCCGATAGCTACGATATAAGGGGTATAATTCCGGGGTTGGTGAACGATCTTCTCCAGTTCTTCCTCATATTTATCCAAGGAATAATCTTGCTCGATCGCCCGCCATGAAAGCTTGCTTACCTGTGAGATTGTCGTCATGTTAATGCCATGCTTCTCGCATTTCTGGAATTTGGAGAATGAGTTTCGCTCATCGCTTACGTTTACCATGATCATGGTCCACCGGATATCGATATGCAACTTCTCCTCGGGGATCCCCATAAAGGCGGCAACTCGTTTCATGTTTCGCTCGATACGATTCGTGTCGGCGGCGCTTTCCATCAACAACTTTCCTGTACGGAGCAAAAGATCCAGTTTGCGCCGTAACAACAATACTTCCTTGTCTGTCATCATTTTCTTTTTGTTCTTATATTGTCTGTGTATCCTATGTCCTAACCCACGAGGACATGAATCTGAAATGAATGGCAGGTCTTCTGACTAGCTCCCATCCTAATGCCTTCCCGACCCTATCGCGTCAGTGGCGAAAGTAGTATTAGAATGTTCAACAGAGCTTCACAGCAGCGGGACTGTCCCGGATTCTCACCGGATTCCCTTTTAATCCGTACGCCCGAATAGGCACTACGGAACCAATTCGGGCGCAAATGTACGGAATTTTTTTTATATTTACTTCTTAATCATCCGTAGAGACTCTGTCTTTCCTCCGGTTATGATACGGATGAAATAGAGGCCTTGGGATAGATCGCTTACGTTGATGGATTCTCCGGGATTGATCGTGGATTTCCGGACCATTGTTCCGCGAGATGTATAGATCTCTATCTTCGCCGGGGTATCGATATTGATTTGTATCGAGTTAACCGCCGGGTTCGGATAGATTTTCAAGGTCGGCTGCGAGACCTCTTCTATGCTTGTCGGTGCTTCTTCGGTTGTTACGACCATGTTCTTGGTGACGATCTTTCCGTTCGAGTTGAAGCGGACGGTTATTGTAGCCTTCTGATATTCCTTGATATCTGAGGTCGTACTGATGATTAAGGAGTCATTACGAACGATCGCGTTAATCGGGCTGGAGGGAGTAACGGATGAGACTGATTTTACGATGGCGGCATCCATATTGTCCTCATCGGTCACCATATTGCCTAAAGCGAGTTTATAGACTGGCTTTTCCTCGGTTAATACGATAGAGGAAGGGAAACCGGAAGATACTACCGGTGCGGCGTTATCCGGGAAAACCGGGATAGCCGGGAACCAATAGTTGACGATCATCGAATATTCTTGTACCACTTCGCCTTTGTTATTTATACGAGCTAACATGTGCGTAGGATCTTGGAACTCATGATACAAGAAGGTGTATAGCTCGTCGGTTTTTGGGTTAAGGCGAAATCCGGTTCCGTACAAGCGCCAATCCCAGTCCTGTTTTCGGAGGTCGATTAGCTGGAAGAATTGTTTCTTGTCAATATCATACCCACAGATTTGATACCCCGTGAACCAACTGCCTTCTTTCGGTTGTCCGTTCCAGTAAATCTTATTTTCTTTGGCACTGGCGCAGAAACCGTCGGCGGTCCATGCGTACCAAGAGTTTGGAACGACACCGATGGTCTCGCTTAACGGGATCTTTACCGTGTCCACCTTAAAGGTATAGGGGTTCAAGTTCAGCATATATTCCAAGGCGGAACCATCCCCGGCCGTATTCTGGGTCATGCTGATCCAGAGCGTACCATCCTTGGATTGAACGATAGAGCCGAAACCTCGTTGAATCTCCTTCTCTAGCCCTTTTACAGTCTCTTTCTCGATCGGGGCGGCGATGGTACGGATAATTTTATCGGTTTTCGGATCTATTATTAATAAACCATATTGTTGATGGACGGCAAAGACAAGGTCGTTAGCACGTACCATGGTACCGATCTGGGCATAATACAACTCACCGTATCCATCGGCGTTCGGATTTCCGGAACCTTCTATTTGTTTGCCGATCGCCATCTTATCGCTATCGTAGATCCAGATACCGTTGCTGGTTCCTATATAGCCTTTGTGCTCGTCTACCGGAAGATAGGAACGGCCGTCGGCTATGGATTTGCCCTCGGCGTTTTGGGCGATATACTTGAATTCCTTGATCACCTTCATGGTCTTGGCATCGCATACGGCAAACCGGCTTCCGGTGATTTTTGCCCCGGGATCTCGTTCTTGCTTAGAGACTAGGTAGAACTTATCGCCATAGATCGTACCGAATTGCGTGGTACATCCTAACTCATGCCCCGGATTCTCGGTCTGGAAGACACGATAGTGCCATTCTCCATCTTGAGTAAGGAAATTGACGGTACTGTTCTGATGGCCGTACCAATCCTCGTTTACGATAAATGTACCTTGACTGTAATCCATATCCGTGGAACGCAGGATGGAAGATTGTGACGGTACATCCCTCATTTGGACCCGATCGATGCCGGCGGCGATCCATGAGGTATTGCCTTGGGCCATTAGGCCGCTCGTGGCGAACGTACAGAGAAGTAAGGTAATCGTCTTTTTCATAAGCCTTTTATTTTTAAGATTGCTTGATCATATTGTAATTTCATTTGTTCGCTTACCGGATCGGGTACGATGATGGAAGGGGTGGCGATGTGTAAATCCTGCGCACGGATAATCTCCGTCGAGGTCTCTCCGATCCAACCGCAATATTGGTTTACCGCCGTGTATACCTTGATAAAGTCCACGCCGGGTAATTCCACCTTATTGCCTTCCGCGTCCACGGCCCATTCGATATCGAAGCTGTTCAGATCCTTGTAATCGTTCGGATGGTTATCCACGTATCCCCATGGATACGAATAGAGTACGTAGTATTTACCCGTATCACTCTCGTCCGTAGCGTTATCCTTTAACCGGGTACCGGAGAAAGTCAAGGAATTCTCTTCAATCCATTTCGGATAATAACTTTGCGTATGATATATATTTTTCGCTATATAACCGGTATTGCCTTGATTATCTTTCCATGGTACATAAGTAGCGTCACTCCATTGCTGGCCCATGTCTGGCTCGGGGATCTTGTTGGGATCTGGACGATCATAGGTAATGCGATAATTCTTGATGGTTTCCGGTTTATAGTATTCACTACCGGCCAGTTCGTACCATTCATCGTCCGGTAAGCCGTTCAGGTTCGTGTCGAAAGAGACCATGACAATACCGGGCTCGCAGCTGCCTCCCTTTTTCTCTTGATATTCCGGCAGGTCGGAATAGAAAGAGTTCCCAAGGATCATAAAGTCCTTCTTCCCTTTGACGTTGATGACCGTATGGTCGAAGCCGAAGATAACGTATCCTCCGTATCCTCCGAGGGAGATCATCACGTCATTCGTACCGGAGATATTCTCCTCTACCTTTTTCAGTATGGTTTCTTTCGTATCGCCTTCCTCGTATTCGGGCATCGTATTGACGAACTGACCCGGTGCGGGACAAAAGTCGTATACCTTGGATAGGTAAGGACTGTACTCTATATCCTCCTGCATCACCTCGAAACGAAAATCGTGCTTATAGGGGGTCTCCTTATCGATGATCTCGAAGGTCATCTGATAGGTGCCCGTATCTTTCGCAAGGAAGATATAAGAACGTTCGGTAGATACGAGAGAGTCCGTCCCGTTCCGGTGCAGTGTCCACCGATACTCGTCGCCGGTAAAGGCCGGGCTGAGTAGATAGGTTTTCATGCGGGGCAGATAATAGACATCATCGATACCCAAGCTAACCATCTGTATCTTGTCTTGGGTACAGGATAGAAATGCTAGGAAACCTGAAATGAATAGATATAAAACTTGTCTCATAACGCTGTTCTATTTATAAAGGAAAACCATATGGGCGGGGATATCCCCGGTACGTACGCCCCATTTTCGTATCCCGTTCTTATCGTAGCAATAGAGGGTCCCGCTGGATACGTAATTCTTGGCATCGGTGACGAAGATGTCTTTCGTATAGGGATGGACCATGATCCCGTATGGGATACGAATGTCTTTCTCGCTACCGTCGGTGATAAAGTTCGTGCTGATCACCTCTTTGGTACGGACATCTATGATTCCGTACGAGATGCTGTTACTCTGCGTGTTCACGTTCCATTCCGTACTGTAATAGAAAAGGGAATCTCCGCTGATGCAAAGGTTAGAGCAAGGGATATTCAGGGTATCGGTAACCACCATCTCGTTATATCCTTTTCGTTTTTCCAGTACATACAGGTTGGAATGTACCGTATCGTAATCTCCCCGGGAAGTTACCCATAATTTACCGTATTTGTCCGCACGGATACGATGCAGATTGATCCCTACCGGAATCTTTTGAACTTGCTTGAAACGGTTTAGCTCGATTACGGAAACCGTATTGTCGTACTCCGGGGCACGATATCCTCCGGAATTCGCTACGTAGATATATTCACCCAAAATCTCCAACTCATCCGGTTGGTAACCGACTATGACTTTGGCGTCTACTTTCAGGCTGGTCGTGTCTACCCGGTATACGGCTCCTTGTGGGGCGTTCGGGTCGATTTGCACCGGGCCGACATAAGAGGTTACATAGGCGTTTCCCCGGTAAAAACGGATGTACCGGCAGTTGGGAATGTCTATTTGCGTGATCCGCTCGCAAGTCCGGGCATCCAGTACTTCTACTTTATGGGAACAATTGACTACGACATAAAGCTTGCTTCCGTAAATCTGGATATCGTTGCCTACATCGCCCAGCTCCTTGACCACGTTCGGGTTCCGTTCCGAGTAGAGGTTACGGATATAATAACCGTTCACGTAATCCAGATAATCCAGCGTACATTTATTGCTTCCCATATTCCCTTCGTTCACCAAATACATCCCTTGAGGATTCGCCTCGGGATGGATACCGTCGGAAACCAGCTCGTATTCCGAGGGAACTACGATCTCGATCTTGCGGCAGGATGAAAAAGCGCAACCGATCAGGATACCTATTATATATAATGTATATCTTTTCATATCTCGATGGTTAAAGACACTTTGTAATTTCGCTTCGGCATCGGATAATTCAGGATCACGTCGTAATCTTGGCTTAACAGGTTGTTTACCTCCACGGCGGCCTTGATAAGCCCGAACTTGAATTTCAAATCTTTCGACAAGGAAATATCGCTGGTATACCAAGGTTGCGTATAATTGTATTTGATATTTTCCTGCTGGTTATACCGCTCTCCCACATAGATGAAACTGTAGTTGAGGTTCCATCCCTTGAAGGAGGCTTGCGCGATGGCGGAACCGCTGTGCCAAGGGATATAAGGGATTTGATCTCCGTAATAGGTATCCGAGGGATCCGTGAAGTCTTGGGCCTTTTGATAGGTGTATTGTATTCGTAGCGTGACGAATAAATCTTTTACCGGATTGACGGTCGTTTCCGTGCTGACATCTATGCCTTTGATTTCTACCTTACCTAAATTCAACATAGTCCAACGGAATTGCTGGCCTTTGGGATAAGCGATGATCTTGTCTTTCACCTTGTTGAAATAACCATCCGCCTGTATCTTGAAGCGATAGAAAAGATGGTTCTCCCATGTTTTCGTGTAAGCGAAGCCGGCATCATATTGGGTTACATATTCCGGGTTTAATTTGGAGTTTCCCATATCGGCGTAATATAAATCGTTGAAGGTAGGCATACGGAAGATCCGTTTATAGAAAGCGCGTACATTAAAGTCTTGTTTCTCAAACGGCTTGTAGGAGGCGAATACGGCGGGTGTAAGGATTTGCCGGGCTTCCGGTGTGGGGCCTTCTTTTACACGGTCGTTGATAAAGGTCGCCAGTCCGCTGGCCTGTAATTTTACTTTCCCTAACCGGAGCGCCGTGGCGACCGAAAGGAGGTTGGTGAAGCGTTCCGGGTAAACGAATCCGTACATATCGGCGTTCATCTTGTTCCATTGCAAGTCGTAAGAGGCGGATACATCCCAGTTTGAGAGGATGGAATAGACATTCGCGGAGGATAGGTAAATCTCTCGTTGCTTATACAGGTTATCTACATGAATCAGCTTGTCGTCGTTATTCACATAATGCGTACGGTAGAATGCATATTTCGCGTTCACCTGTGTCTTGAATTTGCTATTGATTTCTTTGATATAGGAGCCTTGCATGAAAGAGTTCGTATCCCATACCCGTTCACCACGTCTCCATACGTTGTTTACGATGGCTCCCGGGATTCCTCGTTCGGAATTGTAGTTGTAGAACTTAAGATTCCAAGTACCGTCGCTCATCTTGCCATAAAGTCCGGCCTCTAGGCGGGTGGCGTTGATATCCCCGTTTTCCCGGACGGCGGTCGTATCGTAAGCGATCTCTCCGGCAGGGTTGATACGGCGGTAACGGAATTTGTATTTACCGCTTCCGCTTAACCATTCGGCGCTGAAAGAGGTGGCTACGTTTTCTGATATCTTATATTCGAACAGCGCCGAGGGGTTGATAACATCGAAAGAACCGACTTTCATCGTGGCACGGATATTCGTTGTTTTTCCATCTTCGAAACGAGGACGACGAGAACGCAGATAAAGCGTACCGGCCGCGCCGAAATCTTTCGCGGATTGGAAGATATCGCTCTTCTGGCCATTGTATAAAGAAATCTCCTCGATATTGTCCAAAGAATACATCCCGAGGTCTACTTGTCCGTTTTGTGCGTTGCTTAATTCGATGCCGTCGTAGAAAACACCCATGTGGTTCGTTCCCATACTTCGGATATTTACGGTCTTGATACCTCCTACGCCCCCATAGTCTTTCAATTGGACACCCGAGAAGTAGCGTAAAGCATCTGCTACCGTGTGACTGTTCAAATTTTGTAATTCTTTCCCCGATAGTTTTTGGGAAGGAATTACCTCTTTAAAGCTGAAACTCCGGGCCGTGACCGTAACTTCGTCCAAGTGCTGGATAGAGTCGAGTTTGCTTTGTCCATGGGACATACCTATCGCCAGCATCGATAATACGCAAGCAAGGTATCCCTTTCTAGCAAAGGATAACACCATTATTTAAAACCTGTTTAGAAAATGATTCGTACCAAGCCGCTCTGTCCTCGCGAGCGACTTCTCCCTAACTGGCAGGTCTTCTGACTGACTCCCATCCCGAAAGCCTTCCCGGCTATATTCTTATATACCAGTGGCGAAAGTGTTTCCAGAATGTTTGAAATAGAGCTTCACAGCAACGGGACTGTTCAGGAATTACACCTGATTCCCTTTTAATCCGTAACCCCGGTTGGGCGAAACGGAACCAATTCGGGACAAAGGTATGAAATCTTGTTAATATCCGGGCTATAATTGGAGAATTTCCTTAAATGAAAGGGTTGTACTTGTATTTCACGACTTCCTTTTTATTTAAAGACGCTTGTACGTCGATCAGCCGTTGGTTGCTGCTTCCCCGGAATAAAAGGCTCTCATCCCGAAGGGTTTGTTTGTAGCGGCCATCTACCAATACGTCGATATAGGACAACAAGGCGGCTTGTGCCGGATTCTTTATCAGGTCCTCGAATTTATATCCTGTGTAGCACCAGATCGTCTTTTGGCTTTTTTCCTTGATTGCCTTGGCTACCTCGGTGAAACCTTCCGGCTGGAACATAGGGTCTCCGCCGCTGAAGGTGACGTTGGCGAATTCGTCGGCCAATACTTTATCCACGATCTCTTCCGTTCTTACTTTCTTCCCTTTATGGATATCCCATGATTCGGGGTTGTGGCAGCCCGGGCATTTGTTCGGGCAACCCGCCGCATAGATGGCGGTCCGGAATCCCGGACCGTCTACGGTGGTATCTTCGATGATATCTATGATAGACAACATGGTAATTGAAAATTAGTTGTGGGTGACACGGTCGTTTAGCTCGGATAGCTTGGCGTTGTTCCAACGGTCGGTGGTTCCTACCAGATAGCCGGTGATGCGTTGAAGTTTGTCCAAGTGTTTGCTGCCGCATTTCGGGCAGGCTTCCAGATTAGGGGTGGAGTTCTCGTAGCCACAATCCAGACAACGGTTACGGTTATGGTTTACGGAACCGTATCCGATATTGTATTTATCCATCATGTCCACGACACGCATGATCGCTTCGGGGTTATGCGTAGCGTCACCATCCATCTCTACGTAGAAGATATGGCCGCCACGAGTCAAATCATGATAAGGAGCTTCTACTTCTGCTTTATGACGGGCACTGCACTTATAATATACCGGAACGTGATTAGAGTTCGTATAATAATCCCGATCCGTGATACCGGGGAGCGATCCGAACTTCTTACGATCTTTTCCCGTGAACTTGCCGGACAAGCCTTCAGCCGGAGTTGCCAGTACGCTATAATTGTGTTGGTATTGCTCCGAGAATTGGTTGGCACGATCCCGGATATACGTAACGATCCTTACGCCTAAGGCTTGCGAATCCTTATCTTCGCCATGATGCTTACCGGTAAGGGCCACCAAACATTCGGCCAGTCCGATAAAGCCGATGCCCAAGGTACCTTGGTTGATAACGGAGGCAATCGAATCGTTAGGCTTCAATTTTTCCGAGCCTAACCATAAGGAAGACATCAACAACGGGAATTGCTTTGCGTAAGCGGTTTTCTGGAACTCCATACGCTCATGCAACTGACGAGCCGTAAGTTCCAGCATATGATCCAGTTTAGCGAAAAATAGGGCGATACGCTCTTCCTTGTTCTCCACTTGCATGCACTCGATAGCCAATCGTACGATATTGATCGTCGAGAAGGAGATATTACCTCGTCCGATAGAAGTCTTCGGTCCGAAACGGTTCTCGAATACACGGGTACGGCATCCCATGGTCGCTACCTCGTGGATATAGCGTTGAGGGTCGTCCGCATTCCAATCCTCGCTTTGGTTGAAGGTCGCGTCGAGATTCAAGAAGTTCGGGAAGAAACGACGGGCGGTAACCTTGCAGGCCAATTGGTAAAGATCGTAGTTACGGTCTTCCGGCAGATAGCTTACGCCTCGTTTCTTTTTCCATATCTGGATCGGGAAGATAGCGGTCTCGCCGTTACCTACGCCTCTGTAAGTGCTTTTTAATAACTCCCGGATGATGCAACGACCTTCCGCCGAGGTGTCGGTTCCATAATTGATGGAGCTGAATACCACTTGGTTGCCGCCACGGGAATGGATCGTGTTCATATTATGGATAAAAGCCTCCATCGATTGGTGTACACGGCTTACCGTGCGGTTGATGGCATGTTGTATGACGCGTCTATCACCGCTTAATCCATCCAAGGTCTGTGTCTGGTAATCGTCGATAGGCTTATTATATAAGTGGGAGAAATCCTGTCCGTATAAATCCTCTAAGGTCTTTACTTCCTCGATAAAGCTATTACGTACGTAAGGAGCTAGGTAGAAGTCGAACGCCGGTATCGCCTGTCCGCCATGCATCTCGTTTTGGGCGGTCTCTAGAGAGATACAGCCAAGGATGCTTGCGGTTTCGATTCGTTTAGCCGGACGTGATTCGCCATGACCGGCGGAGAACCCGTATTTCAAGATGCGATCCAACGGGTGTTGTACGCAGGTCAAGCTTTTAGTCGGATAATAATCTTTATCATGAATATGGAGATAGTTGTTTGATACGGCTTCCTTGACCTCTTCGCTCAATAAATAGTCATCTACAAACGGCTTGGTGGTCTCGCTGGAGAATTTCATCATCATGCCGGCGGGTGTATCGGCGTTCATATTCGCGTTCTCACGGGTGATGTCGTTGGATTTGATATTGATAATCTCCAAGAACATATCCCGTGTTTTCGCCTTGCGGGCTACGCTTCGCTGATTTCGGTAAGCGATATATTTCTGCGCTACGTCCTTCCGGCTACTGGCCATCAATTCCAGTTCCACGGCATCTTGAATCGCCTCTACGGTCATTTGAGGTTCTCCCTTGAATGAGATATGGTCTGTGATTTGGCGAATCAGTTGCATATCTTCTCCCTTGTCTGTATGCAACATGGCTTTACGGATAGCGGTTACTATCTTCTCCTCGTTGAAGCCAACGATACGCCCGTCCCGTTTAACAACTGTCTGTATCATGATGTCGATTAATTTGTGATTGATTATGTGCGCAAAGGTATCGTATTACTCTGTATGATTTTCTTTTTGGAAAACTTTTTGCTAATTAAATTATGTTAATGTGTTTATATATAATAAGTTGAAAAATATTTTGGAAAACTTTGTGTGTTGTATGGTCTCTTTTCTTTTCCTTTTTGGCGATGTTGTACATTATAAGATTCTCTTTGTAAAGCTTTTAAAGAACATAAGCCGGGATATGTTTTTGTTTATATAAAATAATTCATACTTTTGCCCCGTTTTGGTGATGACGTAAAACCATCCGGTTTTGTCATAAAGAGGGAATCCGGTGCGAATCCGGAGCAGTGCCCGCTACTGTAAGCCTTTGTAAAGTAGAAAGCATTTCTCATACCACTGTCTGCGAAAGACGGGAAGGTCGTTTTCTAAGAGGTAAGTCAGGAAACCTGCCAAACGTTTTTTATTGCTGTTTTTCTCGGGGTCAGGAAAGCGGAAATATACATAATAACAAATCGTTTATGAAAAGAAAGTGTTTGTGCGCGGCTTTAGCTGTAAGTTGTGCGATAAACGTATCATTTGCGCAGGTACGTTTACAAGGTAAAGTCGTGGATGAAAGTAATGAACCAATCCCGGGCGCGAATATTCGTGTGTCGGAATCATTAAATGGTACAACAACGGATGCCGGCGGAAAATTTGAGCTGAACCTTCCCGATGGTAGACATCGTATTCGTGTGACTTACCTTGGTTATGAACAGGGCGTGTATCAAACGGATCACTCGGAAAAAGATGTCGTTATTAAGTTGAAAGAAAAGTATGTGAATATCGATCAAGTGGTGGTAACCGGTACCGGTTCGCATCGCCGCATGAGTAATTCCCCTATTCCCGTGAAAGTGCTTACGGGAAAAGACTTGAAAGAGGCGAGCGTAACTAATTTCCAAGATGCGATGACCAAACTGAACCCGAGTATCGTATTTATGGAGAACGGGCAAGGGGCTACGATGAACATGAACGGTTTGACGGAGAAATACGTGGTTATCTTGGAAAACGGCAAGCGTTTGGCCGGCGATGATACCTATTCCCGTATCGATATGTCTAACGTAAAGCGGGTAGAGATCTTGAACGGGGCCGCTTCCGCTTTGTATGGTAGCGACGCGATCGCCGGCGTTATCAATATCATCACGGATGATTCCCGCAATAAGGTGAACGTGACGAGCAATAGCCGTTATGGTAGCAAGAACCAATTCTTGCAGTCGGTCAACGCAGACGTGAATCTCGGGAAGTTCGGTTCATATACTTCTTATCAATATCAACGGGCCGATGGTTGGCAATTAAATCCCTATACGGAGAGTAAAGGCGAGTTGGTTCCTACCAATAAGCAAGCTTCCGAAGGATTTCACCGGAACGTGATCAACCAACGTTTCACGTACGACGCTACGGATCGTTTGTCTTTTTATGTGCGTGGTACATTCTTCGGACGTTCCAGCGATCGCCCGATGCCGATGGATAAAGTGAATACGACCAACTATGATATGCGGAAAGAGACGTTCACCTATGGAGCGGGCGCTCAATACATGATTAATAAGAACTCTTATTTGAACGCAGATTATCTATCGGACAACCATAGTACCTATAAGGATTTCTTTGATGGAAAGAAAAGCGGAGAGAGCGATATGACGAAGCGGATTCATTACCATAACTTGAATGTCAAAGGAATCTTCCGTTTAGGTAAGTATAATAAGCTTTCGGCAGGTGCGGAGTTCATTAAAGAGTTACTGAGTAGCGAGACGGATAACATCGCGGGTAAAAGTATGTACACAACCGCTCTTTATGCGCAAGACGAGATCAATATCAATGAGCATCTCCAAGCGTATGCGGGTTTGCGCTATATTTACCATGAGAATTTTAAGAGTTATGCGACTCCTAACGTGGCTTTGCTGTATAAGGTAGCTGGCTTTAATTTCCGCGGATCGTATGCGGCTGGTTTCCGGACGCCTGAATTGAAGGAGTTGTATACGGAATCGGAGAAGAAAGCGTCCGGAGCGACTCGCCTTACGATCGGTAATCCGGATCTGGACCCGGAGAAGAGCGACAATTTCACGTTGAGCGCTGAATATACGATGCGGTATTTCTCTTTGTCCGTGTCCGCTTTTATGAATAACGTACGTAGCATGATTAACTATAAGATATTGGATACGGCGGAACGGGATGCTTATAACACCGCCCATGGTACGGACTATGATGAGATACAGATGCGTGCGAATATCGATAAAGCGAAGATCAAAGGTATTAACGTAACCTTCAATAGTTATCTGGGAGCGGGCTTTACCTTGAATGGCGGCTATAGTTTCATGGATGGGAAAAACGTATATGAGAATGAGCCTTTGGATAAGACCGTTAAACATAGTGGTACGGTAGCGGCTATGTGGTCTCATACTTGGAATAAGTATAAGCTGAACGTGAATTTTAACGGACGCATCCAAGGGGAACGTTATTCTACTTCTTATGGATACGCGCCGAAATATTCCTTGTGGAACCTCAATACGAGCCATACGTTTAGAGCCGGCGATTTCTTGTTGGAACCGGGAGTAGGTATCGAGAACCTTTTTGATTATGTAGACGATCGTCCCTTTAATTACAATTACGCTACATTGACCCCGGGCCGTACCTATTACGTCAGCCTTCTGGTCCGTTTCAAGCAGTAAACTGTCACATGTCAACTATCAACTAATATAATAATGTATAGGGGATTTTTACGATCCATGTTTGTTTATTCACTCCTGCTCGGGCTCGCCTGTTCATTATGGGCGAAACCCGGGCGGGAGTTTTACGCTTCCGATATCCGGGAGAGCATGGAAAAGGGAGATAAGTTAGCGATCTTAATGGTACATTTCGGGAGTGCTTACCCGGAAGCTCGTACCCAAGTACTCGATGTGATGAACAAGCGTGTCAAGGAGGCTTTCCCAGACGTGGAAGTCCGGCAGGCTTATAGCGCCCGTAGCGTAGTGAGTCGGTTGAGGGCGCAAGGTGTTTGGGTTCAGTTGCCGGCGGATGCCTTGGTAGAGTTGCGTGATCAAGGGTTTACCCATGTGATAATCCAACCGACTATCATTATAGAGGGTGTGGAGATGGAAGCGATCCGCAAAGAGGCGGAACAGCGAAAAGGTTTGTTTAAGGATTTGCGTGTAGGTAATCCCTTGTTATATGATGATACCGATTATGAGGCGGTGATGAAAGCGGTTTCCTCACCTTCTGGAGTGACTAAAAATGGGGCTAAGTTATTGGTGGCGCACGGAACTTATCATGCCAGTAACTCGGCTTATGCGAAATTGGGGTATATGTTCCAGACCAAAGGAATGAAAGATTATTATACCGGAACCCGTGAGGGTTTCCCTACGATCGAGGATGTAGGTGAGCAAATGCGCCAAGCCGGTCATAAGCGTGTGCAGTTGATTCCTTTTATGTTCGTACTGATTCGAGGTACGGAAAATACGGTTACGGATTTCTGGCAGAAAGGGCTACGTCAACAGGGTTTCGATGTGGATATTTATTTGAAGCCTCTAGGTGAGAATCCGGCGATCCGCTCTTTATTTATCGATCACATTCGTTTCGCCATGAAATATAAACGGGCGACGATTTTTGATCGAAAGAAATTATATACACACTGAACAATTGAAAATTGAGAATTGAAAATTGGTTCAGTAAGTACTTTATTTACTGGTAGTCTTCTCCGGTTTCCCAAGCTTCCGCATCATTATATAATGCTTTTAGGTGGTTTACCCAGATCTGACGAACAGCGTCGTAATCGCCTAAGCCTATGATCTTACAATTCTCCAAGCTTCCGTTATGGCTTTCTTCCGTGTCGATCTTGAAGCCCATCTTCAAAAGTTTTAGTCTCCAGCAAGCGTCGGCGTTGGGAGCGGCAGCGCTGAAATCATCACCCTCCTCGATACCCCAAAGGTCATTATGCGCATGGTCTCCGGCGATAGACATGAACGGAGCTAAGGAGATCGTGATCTCTTCCGGTTTTAAGTTGTGATCCTCGCAGTATTTGGTAAGTTTGGAATAGACACATTCCGGATTTGGTTCACCTTTTTCCGGCCAGAACAACATATCTCCGTAATCAACGGTACCTACGAATACATTCTTGTTAGCGGCCAAGGCTTGCATAGCCTCTTCTGTTTCCGTGTATTTCGTATTTGCGTTATAGTTTTTATCCGGGTTACCATGTCCCATTAATAAAAGGATGTTCTTGTTATCAGCCAATTTATCACTGTAGTGGCTGTATAGGACTTTCGCTACGGCTTCCACATCCTCTTCGTCGTACACCAAACAAGGGCTTTTTACGACTTGAACACTCGGGAAAGACTCGATCATGAATTTCTTCTTCACGTCCGTATTCATCAAGCTTAGGTATTCCTCACCCGGGATGATGTGTAAGGACTGTACCGCTACCTTCTTGTAACCGGCATTTCCTAGGGCTTGTAACCAAAGGTCCGGTTGGTAACGTGCGATACCTGTCTCTGCTTCTACACGATTCACACAAGTACGGGAGGTAAATGACAAATAGATGTCCGCATCGGGAAATGCGTTCTGGAAATCGGCCAGTGTAGCGTCGTATGTCTTGATAGACTCCTTGAATGTGCTACCGAATGTACACAACAAGATCGCCGTGTCATGTTTCTTACTTGCCTTTACGACTTCTTCCGCCGGGTTTGCGGTATTGTCGTCGTCTCCATCATCACAGGAGGTAAAAACTGCGCTTGAGGCAAATAGACTCGCCGCAAGCAAAAGGTACTTAAATTTGTTCATCGCATTTAACTTTTAAGATTGTTTATAGTTTATGTTTATTCTGAAATTTCACGATAAAGGAGGCGTACCAAGTCCGTCCGGGAGACGTAGTTCCACGATGGCGTCCGAACGGGGTACGATCCACATAATCGAAGATATTATCGATACCGACATTGATATCTAGGTTCCATTTTTTCTTTTTCAATACGTTATGACGGGTATTCAATCGCCATAACTGATAACTTTTTCCATCACCGTCTGTGATATAAAAGCGGGTGGATTGGTATCGGCCGAACAAGGTGACATCCAATTTATACTTTTTCCACGCATGGTTCCATGCTAGTTTCCAATTGGTATTATGGAATGAGGTTCCATTGATCGGGGTGTAGAGCATATAATTCGGGTCGGCCGGATCATCCGTATATTGTGCTTTGGTATCCGTATAGCTATAGCCTCCACCAATAGCCAAGGAAGATAGGATTTGATAGGTGAGCGATATATCTCCTCCGAAAGAGCGGGCTTTGGATAAGTTCTTGTGTTGCATGCTGGCCTCGATCTCATCCAATCGGTCTTCGGCGCTTGTCGGGATCTCGGTCAAGGCGATCATGTTCTTGATACGGTTGTAGAACCCTGTTACCGTGATCTGCAGGTTCGACGCGTGATATTCCACGCTCGCCGAATAATAATTGGACTTTTGCGGTTTTAAATCCTTATTACCATAATAATGTTTCCACGGGCCGCCACCGATCTGCGTGATATAATCATCGTGCAACTCCTTTAAGGTAGGAGCCTTAAATCCATTTGAGTATGTGGCTCGGATATTGAAGTCGCCTAGTTTGTACATGGCGGAGACTTTAGGGGTAAACGTAGCCCCGAACTCTTGGTGCACGACGAAGCGCCCACCTACCGTCACATTCAACCGATCCGTCGGGTTCCATTCGTCTTGTACATAAGCGGAAGCCGTAAATACGGAGGCTTTCCCGTTCTCGATACGCCGGGGGGATTTCAAATGATCGTATTGATATTCGAGTCCGGCGCTTAGGATATTGTTTTCCCCGAGGTGGAATACGCTTTTGGCTTGTCCTAGGAAACGTTGTTGAGAGGTTTCCAGAATATGTTCCCCCGGATAACGGGTAATACGTAAACCCGTCTCCGGATCGAAGAAGTTCGTGACATCTTTATGATGGTAATTATAGAAATAGCTATAGTTACCATAAGTTAGGTCTACCGAAAGAAAATTCAGTCCTCCCAATGCGTATTTAGCTCCTCCGGCCACATCGAAGTTCCGGTAGAATTGATCATAGGTATAATACTTGAATGCGCCGTGTGGACGATAATTCCATTTCTGGTAAAAAGAGCCATCGGCCGAAAGGCTCAGCCGGTCGTTCACTTTGTAGGTTAAGTTCTCCCTTAACGTAAAGTTCGTGGATCGGTTTACGGTTCGTGTCACGGTTCCATTCATTACCTCGTGATGGTCCCATTCTTGGGTCGTATTTCGCCAGCCGTCCGTATGGGTCGTACTAAGTGAGGTGGTGGAATTCACTCTCTTATGCCCAAAGCCGATTTGTACGCTTTCCAATATATCTCCATACGATCCGACACGAGTCGTATTCGATAGGCTCACTTTATCCCGGTTCTTTTTCGTGATAATATTGATAACACCGGCGATAGCGTCCGAACCATACAGGGAAGAGGCGGCACCTTTTACGATCTCGATACGCTCGATATTGGCGGGGTTGATAATACTCAAGTCGTTTTGTCCGCCGGTATCTCCGTTGATCCGTTTGCCATTGATAAGGATCAAGATGTAATCGTTGCCTAATCCGTTCATCTGGATGCCACTACCCATGTCGCTCGGATTAAAGGTGATGGAAGCGTTCAGCCCTTCCAGAATATCTTGCATACTGCGTCCTTGGTAACTGTCAAGGGCTTTGCCAGTGATTACCTCTGTTTGCACAGGGGCGTCTTTCAGATAGTGTTCGGTACCCGTACCGGTGACCACGACCTCGTTCAATAGCACGGAAAGTTCCTTCGGATCTTTCAATATGCTTTGGGCGCATACCGATTGTATGCACAAAGCTAAAATAGCAGATGCTAAAAGCCTCATATAGTGTTTTATTGGTTCACGAAATAAAACAGCAAGCTTCTATTGATAATGTCTCAAAAAATAAACTGAATTGTTTTTTGTATGACACGTGCTCTTATCCTGAAAGCTTGATGTTATTGTAAGACTTTAGCAGGTATTCTGGCTCTCCTTTGGTTAGAAACCTTCCCATTCCAACTTAGGAACAGTGGTTTTTGAACTTCTAACCAACTTCATGAGGATTACAGCGGCTCACCCGATAAATCAGGGGGAAAAT
>NZ_QTMG01000042.1:0-22174 GCF_003635435.1 Parabacteroides sp. AF21-43
TCCTTTACGAAACAAGCGATTCCTTCAACAAACCTTTCTATTTACCCCTTATAAAACGCAAGATTAAAACCTTCGTTTAGACTAGTCGTTTTACAACGGAAAAGCCTACGATACGATGACGTAATGAGCTGATTATCTTAATAAACACTAGTATTAATATTAATTTTAGAATTATGAACAAAAAGTTTTCTACTCTTTTGGCTGGTGCTGCGCTTCTGGGTGCGGTGACGGCTAATGCGGGAGGACCCGTGAAGACTGTCGCTGCTGATGGTTTATATCAGTTGGCGGTTGATGTCGCTGGGGCAACTACTGGCACAGACAAGGTCCTTACAATGGACAAGGACGGCAAGCTTCTTCCGTTGACGTATAATCAGATTGCTGCAAATCCCGACACTCTTGCGTATTCCTTGTGGTGTGTTGAGGTAACTGCTGAGGGTTATGGAAAAGCTCCTGTCTACAACTTCACGAATAAGGCTACAGGTCAGCGTTTGGATGTTGCGTATGCCGGTACAGCGCTGAATGGTGTGGCTAAACCTGCTTCGGGTGCTACATATGCTGCAACTGGTGCTGTCGTAGGTGGTGAGATGCAAGATTGGGCTTTCTCTGCGACTTATAAGGATGCGATGAACCCTGCTACTTTGTATTCTTATTTCCACGCAGATTCAGTGGTTGGTCTTAAGCTTAATACATCAAATGTATTCGTGTTAGGAAAAGCGACTGCTACAACTGCTCAAGCAGATGCTCAAACTGGTTCTGTATTTACTAAATTCACTTTGGTAGAACCGGATTCAATCGTAATGAACGCGAATGCTGTTAATACAATCTTCGGAACTCAAACCGCTGATAAGGGTGTTAAGCTGACATTCGTTGACGACAAGAATAACACTACTTTGAAGAATTATTTCACGGACGACGCTAAGTTCTTCGCTGTAGATGCAGAGGATAACGGTACGGTAGACCGTTCTTGGTTGCGTATCATTACAGGTAAGAAAGCTGATTCTACTTTCGTTTATGTAGATACTGCTTATGTAAATGAGAATGGTGCTCGTTTCTTAGGTTTCAACACAAAACAACTTACTTATGCTAAATTGAACGCAACTGGAACGACGAAGCATACAGTAGCTGATACATTGGGCACAGCTTTGAATGATCAATCTAAGTTCCGTTTCGTCTACTTCCCTGCAAAAGATAGCTTGGTTATTCAGGTTAAGCAAGTTACTTATACGAAGGATGGCAAGAACGGTAAGTTTGGTGCGGCTATTGCAGCTAATACTGCGGAAATCATTAAGTTAAAAGCCGATGGTACGTTTGACCGTACTAAATCTTTTAATGCTACCAATGCGGATGTTGATCAATATGGAAAAGCAAACTACGTAACTGTTCAAGACTTGGTTAAGGCTGACCAAATCCGTATCGCTACGATCTATTTCAAGAAAGAGGTTGAGATCGCTTTGAACTATAAGGGTTGTGGTACTTATACGACAACGAAGACTTCTATCGCTGATGGCGTATACTTGATCAAGAGCGCTAAGACTGGTAAGTATTTGTCAGTTCCTATCCATAACGATACCACTTGGGTTAACAACGTAGAGGATAGAAATAAAGCAGAATGGGTGACTTTGGATTTGCAAGACGCTAATCATATGCCGGCTTATCAATGGGTTGTATTGAAGGTAAACGCTACGGATAAGAATAATGTTTCTCCGATCAATGCTTGGAACCGTGAGTATTCTCCAGCAGTTACTTATTCTGGTATTCAGTTGAATAAGAATGTAGGTGCTAAATATTACTATGCTTCAAACTTCGCTGGAGATTCTTTGGAATTCGTACCGGTAGATAAGAAGTACTATAGCGATAAATATCTTGGTTACAAGAATCTGTCTGAAGAAGAGTTGATGATCAACAAGTATACATTCAACTACTGGCACCCATATGCGACAGACAAATACATCGCTGTCGTGAAAGATTCTACGATGACTGTTAAGGATGGTATGACCGCGTTCAAGATCCAGACTAAAGGCAAAGAACATGCTTATGGTTATAATCCTTCCGCTGTCAATGGTGACAAGGGTAGAATCCCGGGCTTGGCTCAGTTGGTTAGAAAGATGTACCAGATTTCTTATGACGGAGCGATCTTCGGTAACTACGATGAGGCTAAAGAGAACAAATACACTGTAAGTAAGTTGAATGCTCTTACGGATTCTGTTTATTTCAAGGAGAACAACTGTATTGAGTTGGCGGAAGGTGCTGGCTATAATCATTACTATGCGATCTTGGAGGCTAGTACAAATGGTATCATCCGTAACTATAAGGCTGGTGTTTCTGACTATGACGCTAACGCTTCCTTGAAGGCTCAGACCTTGAAAGAGACAAGAACTTCTGCTTTCTATATCGCTCCGGATCAGACTCCGTTGTATCGTCAGTTCGATAATAAGCTTGTAGGTGAGAATGCTGATAACTCAACAGATAGCTTGTATTTCGTTGAGTCTATTCGTCAGGAATACTTGATGGATGAGTGGAACCCGAACTTGACTACGGAGACTGTTGATTACGCTGGTATCTGGAATAAAGATAAAGCAAATGGTAAATTGGCCTTCCGTATCGATACCGCTTGGTTGACTCGTGGCGCAGGTAAGGTTAAACCTCAATACTTGGTTTCTGCTTATCGTGAGTTGATCGAGGGTGAGAAGATCATTCCTTGTACGGAGACTACAAATAATCACATCACTGCTGACGGTAAAGTTACAGACGATCCATATCAATGCGTACATGCCGTTCATGTGAAGACTCCGGCTTTCATCTATGGTAAGTATTTGGTTAACTTCTCTGACTCAGCTAAAGCAAACATCGCTGCTTCTGTTAACCCGTATTTGTTCAATACCAAGGCTGTTTCTAACAGTAGCTATACTCGCGTAGGTTTCGTTCCTGCCGTTCAATACGGTGATACTTTGTTTGTTTTGACAGGCAAATACAAAGGTATGACTGCTGAGCAATTGAAGAACGAGGGTATCGAGGCGATCAGCGCAGACTACCACAAGAACTACGCTAGCTTCATCAACGTATTGACGGGTGACAAGCATAAGAATGTAACTTGGTCATTCCGTTATGTAAATCCTGATTTGGCTGCTATCGCTTATGTAGATGGTAAAGAGGGTGAGAACAACTCATTCTTGATCGAGTCTAACGTATATGGCGCAACTGATACTCAATATCAGACCGTAGCTGGTGACGCTTCTCGTGCAATCGCTCCTAAAAATGCTGCCGCTTGGTTGAAGATGCATAATGGATGTTTAGTATTGACCGACAAGGCCGCTACATTCGAGGCTGCTAAGACTGGTGGTGACGGTGCATTGGTATTCAACGCATACCAGAAGACAGACGCTGAGGATATGGTAACTTCTAACGATGAAGTTTCTGTAGAAGGCGTATCTGTAGTAGCTGGCAACGGTACTGTAACTGTTCAAGGCGCTGCTGGTAAGTCTGTCGTAATCACTAACATCTTAGGTAAGGTTGTCGCTGAGACAGTCCTTACTTCAGACAACGCTACAATCGCTGTACCGGCTGGTATCGTAGCTGTAGCTGTTGATGGTGAAGAGGCTGTTAAGGTAGTCGTAAAATAAGACTAACCGATGGACTAAACGAATAGAGGCGGGGAGACCCGCCTTTATGTAATATATATAATTAAATAACTATGCCGCAATAAAAAAGTATCCCGTGACGGGTGAACACGTGGCATATTAATACTAAAGTAATTAAAAGTTCTTCCGCAGGTATCCTCGTGAGAAGAGAGAGCGGATCAAAAAACAAGCCCCGTAGGATTATCCTATGGGGCTTTTATTTATCGTATCGCCACCTTGCGTACTGTATCGCCAATGCGGATGATATAATATCCCTTTGCGATATCTACGACATATTCGGCGGTGGACTGCTTGACTTCGATTTCTTTCACCTTGATGCCTACGACACTGTAGATTTCCAAGATACTCCCGACAGGAGCGTTCTCTACCTTGATGCGATTCTCGTAGGCCGTGATTTCGATAGGAGAGGGATCTTCTTGCCTAGAAGCAAATGTCTTGACTCCCGATTTATTAGCTTGTGCGTAAACCGGATAACTTGCGGAGAATGCAAGTGCCAAAGCGATGATATGTATAAGCTTCATTTACTTGTCCCTAAATTCGTACAAATGTAGAAAGTTTTCTGCATATTAGAAAGTAATTAGCTTTATTTCGTAAAACGGATGTATGATTATACGCTAAGCCTCATACCTTCCTCTCCTAAGATCGTGCCGGGAAATATCTTGTCTGCTTCTTTCTTTAACGGTGCCATATCCTCGTAACGAGCCGAGTAATGACCGATAACCAATCGCTTCACTTGGGCTTTATAAGCAATCTCGGCCGCTTGGCGGGCGGTAGAGTGGAAGGTCTCTTTCGCACGTGCGGCGTCACATTCAGCGAAAGTCGCCTCGTGGTATAATAAATCCACCCCTTCAATGATGGGGATTATAGATGGGTGAAAAGCTGTATCCGAGCAATAAGCATACCGTTTGGGAGCGACGGCAGGGCGGGTTAAGCGGGCATTCGGGATTACCTCTCCTTCCGGAGTGACGAAATCAGCGCCCCTTTTGATCTCTTGTATCATACGGACAGGAACCTGATAGAAATCCGTCATCTCCCGGATGATATGCGCTTCTTTGGCTTTCTCGGCGAACAAATAGCCACAACAGGGTATCCGGTGCTTTAACGGAATGGAATAAACGCTTAAGGAGCGATCTTCCATAACCAACGAATGAGTTGTCGGGTCGATTAAGTTAAAACGGATCTCATAAGGCAACCCTTTGCAAAAGATATCAAGTACCGGACGCATATAGCTCTCGATCTCTTTCGGCCCATGAATAACAAGTTCTCCATTACGCCCCAGCATACCTAATGTAGAGATCAATCCCGGTAGCCCGAAGCAATGATCTCCGTGTAGGTGGGAGATGAAGATATGATTTAAACGACTGAATTTTATACGCATACGACGCATTTGCACTTGCGTGCCTTCCCCGCAGTCGATCATGTATAGTTTATCTCGTAAATCTACTATTTGAGAGGTCGCCAGATGGCGTGTCGTGGGCAATGCGGAACCGCATCCCAATATGTTTATATCAAAATCAGCCATTTGTTGTCTATGGGAATAATTGAGTGCAAAGATAATACAAAAGCATTTCTGTTCTGTGAAAAATAACAAAAAAACAAAGTGTAATGTATGCAGGATGAGGTGGATTCCATATATTTGTTTGCTGTCCTTCGGGAAAGCGAATATACAGTCGGTAAATAGACTTAAGATATTTTTTTCTAAGCCTTAACTAACTTTTTCTTTTTGTTTAAAACGGTTAAATGTAGAAACGGCCAAGCGTGAGCTTCGCCGTTTCCTTTTTTTATTGTTAATTTGAAATCTAAATACCTATATCTAATAAATTATGTCATTTAACAATCTACGATTATGAACAAGAATTTTATCTCTGTTTTTCTTCTGATGCTCGCTATGGGTGTATCTGTTATGGCCCAGAGTTATGAGGAAGATTTGGCTTTTTTCAAGGAACGAGTAAAGACTTTAGGCTCGGATGAGTTCGGAGGGCGTAAGCCTTTGACCGAGTATGAGACGAAAACAATCCATTACATCGCTGATGAATTTAAGAAACTAGGTCTTCAACCTGCTAATGGCGATAGTTATTTCCAGCCGGTGAAGGAAATATCTACTTTTACCCGTCCGGTAAAGGATAAGATCACGGTGAAATGCGCGAAAGGCTCTATGGATTTGAAGTTCTCGGATGATATTGTCGTTTGGACGAACCGGGGGACTGAAAAGGTAGTTATCCCTACTACGGATTATGTGTTCTGTGGGTTTGGTATTAATGCGCCGGAATATGGTTGGAACGATTATGCGAATGTAGACGTGAAGGGGAAAATCGTTATCGCTATGGTGAATGATCCCGGTTTTTATGACGCGTCTTTGTTTCGCGGAAAGAACATGACCTATTATGGTCGTTGGACTTATAAGTTCGAGGAGGCGCAACGCCAAGGTGCCGCAGGTTTATTGGTTCTTCATAACGAGGCGGCCGCTTCGTATGGTTGGAAGGTCTGTCAGGCTTCTCACGTGCAGACAAATATCGCTCTTTGCTCGGAGACAATGAATGCGGAAGCTTTGGGCATGAAGGGATGGCTCTCGGAGGAGGCTTGCAAGAAAATGTTCGCCCTTAGCGGATTGAATTTTGATGAGACGATTGCTGCGGCGAAGAAACCGGGTTTCAAGAGTTTTACGATGAAGGCGAAAAGTAAGGTTATATTAAATGTAAAGATGACCGTAGGCGAGTCTCATAATGTGGCGGCTGTTTTACCGGGCACGGACTTGAAAGATGAATACTTGGTTTTTACCGCTCATTGGGATCATTTTGGGATCGGTACTCCGATAGATGGGGATAGTATCTATAATGGCGCTAGTGATAATGCTTCGGGTGTGGCTACCTTAATGCTATTAGCTAAGAAATATCAATCATTGCCTGTTCGTCCTCGTCGCTCTATCGTATTCGTGGCGGTGACTTCCGAGGAATGTGGCTTATTAGGTTCTCAGTACTATTGTGAGCATCCTTTGTTCCCGTTATCTAAAACAGCTATTAACTTGAATTTTGACGGCACGGCCCCGCGTGAGCGTACCCATGATGTTTCTCTCCGGGCAGCGGGCAAGACGGATACAGATGCCTTGGTGATCGCTATGGCCTCGGCACAAGGACGGACCGTGAAGGTTATTACCGAAGATCCTGCGGGTGGTTATTTCCGTTCCGATCATTTTAATTTCGTGAAAAAAGGCGTACCTACGATTTTAGTTGGTGGCGGTAAGGACTACGTGGATAAAGCACGCCATGAGGCTAAACCGAAAGTTTACCGGTATCACCAACCGAATGATGAGTATGATGAATCTTGGTGGGATTTTGATGGGGCTATGGAAGATATGAACTTAATGTTTAGTATCGGTTTAGTCATCGCCAACAATGATGAGATGCCTAAGTGGACAAAAGAGGCGGACTTCCAAAGGCAATAAATTAATGTGCCAATGTAGCAATATGCCAATATGCTAATGTGTCAATTAAGATACTATCACTTGCATTCTCACTGGCACATTGACATATTGGCACATTGGCATATTATTTAATTTGCACATTATTTAATAGGTATGACCTCCTTCTTGCATTTCCTTACTATTGATCTTATGTAGATCAAGCGCTCTCCAAGCATAGAAAATGTAGGCTAATACGAATGGAACGAGAATAGATACATAGCTCATTACTTTCAACGTGAATGGGCTTGAGCAACTATTCTGGATCGTCAATGAACTTTGTAGATCCGCCAAAGATGGGTAGTAAGCCGTATTATTCCATCCTGCGCAAAGTAATAAAGCTAATACGGTCAAGACAGTCCCTGCTCCCGCGAACCAGATGCCTTTTCTCCAAGTCTTCGAGAATATCGTTTTCCCTATGCCGAATAGCACGCCAACCACGCCAATCAATAATACGGCTAACACGATTGGCATCTCGATCAGGTTCATAAAATACTTATACGGTTGCATAAATACTTCTCCGGTATCCGGATTTACGGCAAAACCGTCCACCAACAATAAACGGATCAAGAATGTCAAGAAAAAGACGAGGAACAAGATTGTCTCCGGTATCAATTGTTTCCGGCTTTTAGCGACAATCTCCGGATCATCGATATTGTTGATAAAATAGAGTAGGGCCAGAGCTCGTGCCAAGAAGAAAACTGCCAGTCCTAGGCACAAATTCCAAAATACCAAAGCCGCCTCTAATCCATGCCAAGGATTGGCCCACGTGGAAATGACGGGCATGGCTACATCAGTCAACTGTTCTTTGTTAACAATAAATTCAGCGCCGTTAAAGAAGGTCGCTACAGCGGTTCCGAGTAAGATCGGACCTGCTATACCATTGATCATAAGAAATACTTGATACGTCTTTTTCCCGAGTAGGTTGCCTTTTTTCGCTTGATACTCGTAAGATACAGCTTGTATCACGAAGCAAAGCAAGATCAGCATCCATACCCAATAGGCTCCGCCGAAGCTTGTGGAATAAAATAAAGGGAAAGAGGCGAAGAAAGCACCTCCGAAAGTGACCAACGTAGTGAAAGTAAACTCCCACTTACGCCCGGTCGAGTTCAATAACATTTTTTGCTGTATCTCCGTCTTGCCGATAGTGAAGAGTAGAGATTGGCCTCCTTGTACAAAAAGAAGGAATACTAATAGCGCTCCGAGTAGAGATACCAGAAACCACCAGTAATGTTGTAACAATATATATGTACTATCCATAGGACTTTCTATTTAAGAATTGATATTTGAAAATTGAAAATTAGTGGGCGGCAGCTTCCGGCCCTTTCTTGATGGCCTTAACCATGATTCCAATCTCTGCGATCAGCAGGATCGTAAATAAGATAAGGAACAGGTAGAAAGTGGTCTGTACCGAGGATGGGTTTAACTTGGATATCGAAGCGCTGGTCGGCAAGATATCCTGTATAGCCCAAGGTTGACGTCCTACCTCCGCTACGATCCAACCGGCTTGTCCCGCTATATATCCTAAAGGTATAGACCATAGGCCCACGTATTGCAACCAACGTGTATTAGCGATTTTCCCTTTTTTATCCCATATCAACGTAATAATGAATAGTAAGATGAAGAAACAACCAAGGATCACCATCACACGGAAAGAATAGAATGTCAATCCTACATGCGGGATTAACTCTGCCGGATCCTTAATATAACCATATCCGAAATAGGGGAAATTCTCTTCCAAGGTTACCCTGTATTGCCCGGCGGCTGCGGTATCTTTATCTTTGACCGCTTTGCGATAATCTGCTAACGCTTTGATAGCGGTTTTACCTTTCTCTATTTTTTCTTTGGCGGAGAGCGCTACCGTTCCTTTATTGGTCGTATAACCTCCCTCTATTAAGTTTACGATTCCCGGAACGTATGCGTTCATGTCACGTTCTGCTAAGAAGGAGAGGAGTTTGGGGAACTTAATGTCAAAAATAAATGCGTTCTGGTTATCCAGATAACTCGTCTTTGCCGGATTTAAGATGCCGATACCTACGAGTCCTACTCCGTTGCCACCCTCATAAAGACCTTCCATGGCGGCTAGTTTCATCGGCTGCTTTTGAGCGACTTGGTAAGCGGAGCCATCACCCGTCCAGATAATAAGGATGGAGGCTACCAACCCGAATATAGCGCTGACCTTGATACTTGACAAAGCGAATTCGGTATTCCGTTTCTTTAATAAATACCAGCAGCTGATTCCTAGTACGAACAAGGCGCCTACGATCCAACCGGACAATACCGTATGGAAAAACTTATTAATGGCGACAGGCGATAAGGCTACGGCCCAGAAATCGAACATCTCGTTACGGACCGTATCCGGATTGAAATGCATACCGACCGGATATTGCATCCATGCGTTAGCGATCAAGATCCAGAGAGCGGAAAGAGTAGCGCCGATAATCGTCAGCCAAGTGGAGGCGAGATGAAAGCGTTTGCTAACCTTGTCCCAACCAAAAAACATAACAGCGATAAAGGTAGCTTCCATAAAGAAGGCGAGAATTCCCTCGATAGCCAAAGGTGCCCCGAAGATATCCCCGACAAACCAACTATAGTTAGACCAGTTGGTTCCGAACTCGAACTCGAGGATCAATCCCGTAGCGACACCGATAGCGAAATTGATACCGAATAATTTCATCCAAAATTGGGCGGTCTTTTTCCATGCCTCATTACCTGTCCGATAATAAATCGTCTCCATAATAGCTTGGATGACGCCAAGTCCTAGTGTTAGTGGCACGAAGAGCCAATGATACATGGCCGTAAGGGCAAATTGAGCCCTCGACCAATCGATCAATGAAGTGTCAATGTTTTCAATCATATTTATTAATGTTTTAAGGATTTATTGCCCGTTGTATGAGTTCGTTCGATACGTGGTTCTCCTTCTCACTATCGCTATCGAATTGCCCGAGATAATTAGGAAAGAAGAATAATCTCAAGATAAAAAACATGATAAACAATTTGACTAGAATGATTAGCCAAAGAGTCTTGCCCAGCTTCATCTCCCGGAATCCTTCCAGATAAAAGCGATATATTCGTATGAATGCAGATTCTTTTTTCATATAGTTGTTCTCATTTAAGATAACAGTTGTTAATATGAATATGTTTTCATGTTTTTACAAATATATCCAAACTGCGTTAATAAAATACCCCCAATCCTATAGATAATATTTATGAAATTATAAATAAGATCTATCCTGTCTGTTAAAAAAAACTATTTTAAATAAGAAAGCGGTCTTTTGATCTTGTCAATAATACAGCATTGGCTATATTTGCGACAATTTGTTGCCTGTAAAGGTGTAAAGACACATGAAATATCATTGTTAAGTGCTAATCTATAAAAAATTATTACTATGTCAAACATTACTAGAAGATCTTTTCTTCAAAAAGGTACGGCTGCCGCAGCAGCTTTGACTATTGTTCCGAGTGCGGTCCTAGGTAAAACCCATGGTCATATCGCTCCAACTGATAAATTGAATATTGCCGGTGTAGGTATCGGAGGTATGGGTAACGCTAACTTAAAGAACATGGAGACTACCGAGAATATCGTAGCTCTTTGTGATATTGACTGGAAGTATGCGAAACCGGTATTCGACCGTCATCCTCAAGCTAAGAAATACTGGGATTATCGTAAGATGTATGATGAGATGGGTAAATCTATCGACGCTGTGTTGGTAGCTACCGCCGACCATACTCATGCCATGATCACGGCTGACGCTATGACGCTTGGCAAACACGTATACACTCAGAAACCGTTGACTCACTCTGTTTATGAGTCCCGTTTGCTTACGAACTTGGCTAAGAAGTATGACGTAGCTACTCAGATGGGTAACCAAGGTTCTTCATTGGCTGAAGGTGTAGATTTGATCTGCGAATGGATTTGGAATGGTGAGATTGGTGAGGTTACTAAAGTAGAATGCGCTACCAACCGTCCTATTTGGCCGCAAGGTTTGAACGCTCCTGAGAAAGTAGATAAGATTCCTTCTACATTGAATTGGGATTTGTTTACGGGTCCTGCTAAATTGAGACCGTTTAATAAGACATATCATCCTTGGAACTGGCGCGGATGGTGGGATTATGGTACAGGTGCGTTGGGTGATATGGCTTGCCACATCTTGCATCCGGTATTCAAAGGCTTGAATTTAGGCTATCCGACAAGAGTACAAGGTTCTTCTACATTGTTATTACAAGACTGTGCTCCTAACGCTCAGCATGTTAAGTTGGTATTCCCGGCTCGTGATAATATGCCGAAGGTAGCTATGCCGGAGGTTGAAGTTCACTGGTATGATGGTGGTATGATGCCGGATCGTCCAGAAGGATTCCCTCAAGGTAAGGAATTGATGGGTGAAGGTGGTGGATTGTGTATCTTCCACGGTACGAAAGATACATTGATCTGCGGTTGCTACGGTGTTAACCCATGGTTGTTATCTGGTCGTAAACCGAACGTTCCTCAAACATTGCGCCGTGTGAAAGATGCTATGAAGGGTGGTCACGAACAAGACTGGATCCGTGCTTGTAAGGAAAGCGCTGGTAGCCGTGTTCAGACGAAGTCTAACTTCTTGGAGGCTGGTCCGTTCAATGAAATGGTTGTAATGGGTGTATTGGCTGTTCGTTTACAAAGATTGAATAAAGAATTGTTGTGGGATGGTCCTAACATGAGATTTACGAATATCGATCCGAATGATACGATCAAGATTATCCAGAAAGATACCTTCGAGGTTATCGATGGCGACCCGAAATTTAAGACAGTGTGGACGGATCCTATCAACGCTCAAGAATTTGCTGCAGGTTTGATTAAGCACAATTATCGTGACGGTTGGAAGCTGGTAGATATGCCGAGATAATAGTTTTAACTCAATAAATAAAATGAAAAAGTCAGTATTATTAGCAAGTGCTGCTATCATGATGTGTTATTTTACATCTTGTGGTGGTGGAAAGAAAACAGAAGAAGCTCCTGCAGCTGCTGAGACTACAACAGAAGCCGCAGCTCCTGAGTACAAGCTCATGACAGATCTTCCTACTGTAGATATCACGACTTTCCCGAAAGATAAAGAGGGTAGATATGTGATCTTCGATGGTAAGACATTCAATGGCTGGAGAGGTTATGACCGTGCTGACGTTCCGGGTGCTTGGACAATCGAGGACGGAGCGATCAAAATCAATGGCTCTGGTGCTGGTGAGGCTGGTGCTTCCAACGGTGGGGACTTGATCTTCGCTCATAAGTTGGGTAACTTCGAGCTTGAGTTCGAATGGAAAGTAGGTAAAGGCTCTAACTCTGGTGTATTCATCATGATTCAAGAGGTAGAGGGACAACCTTCTTACATCTCTGCTCCTGAGTACCAAGTATTGGATAACGAGAACCACCCCGACGCTAAGTTAGGTAAGGATGGCAACCGTAAATCTTCTTCTTTGTATGACATGATTCCTGCTAAACCGCAGAACGCAAAACCGTTCGGTGAGTGGAACAAGGGTAAGATCATGTGCTATAAGGGTACAGTTGTTCACTATTTGAATAGCGATGAACCTGTTGTTGAGTATCACTTGTGGACTCCGCAGTGGAAAGAAATGTTGGATAACAGCAAATTTAGCAAAGACAAATGGCCGTTGGCTTATGAGTTGTTGTTGAATTGCGGTGGCGCTAACAAAGAAGGTTTCATCGGATTTCAAGACCACGGGGATGATGTTTGGTTCCGTAACATTACTGTTAAAGTTTTGGATTAATCGTATCAAGCACATTTTAGCATAAATAACGCCCGAGGCCTAAATCTATGATTTTAGCTTCGGGTGTTGTGTTTTTAATAATCGACTTTTTCTAAACCAATTTTTTAGGACCAAGAAATGAAAATAGAACAAGGTTACACGAAAGCGCAGATGACTTGGCTGATGATGCTGCGTCTTTTTATAGGTTGGCACTTTATGTATGAAGGCCTAGTAAAAATCATGAACCCAAAATGGACATCTCTACCCTATCTACTCGATTCAAAGGGTCCCGCTGCTTCATTTTTTATCAAATTGACTCAAGACGACAGTTTGATGACGACCATCAACTTCTTGAATGAGTGGGCTCTGTTATTGATCGGCCTAGGCTTGACTTTAGGCTGTTTGTATCGTTTATCTTCTGTTGGAGGTATGATTCTTCTCGCTATGTACACGTTATCCCACCCCTCTTTTGTGGGAGCGAGCTATATGATGCCGTTTGAAGGCTCTTATTTATGGATTGACAAGAACCTTGTGGAGTTCGCCGCCTTAGGTTTGATGTGCGTATTCCCTACATCACAAATCATAGGATTCGATCGTGTGTTAGGACGTGTGTGTCCGATATTGCATAAACTTAAATTTATTTGATACCCATGGCAACAGAAGATGCAAAGAATACTCCTTCTCAGGAGCAAATGCCCGATAAAGGACGTCGGGACACATTGAAGACATTGGCTACAGTGCCTATCTTAGGTGCTTTGGCATATGGCGTTTACCAAAAAAGGAAAGACGCTTTAAGAGGCCGTAACATATCAGATGTATTTCAGGTAAGTAACAGACAGGCCTCCTATTTGGAGCCGCAAGGCGATGGCAAGAAGATCCGTATCGGTTTGGTCGGCTTCGGTATTCGTGGAAAGCAATTGATGCGTGCCGCAGGTTTCGCTGAGCCTTCTTGGATCGATAAGATGAAAGAAGCTAATAAGTTGAATAAGAAAGACACGCGTTATCAGCAATATATGGAGCAAGATGATCTGAATATTGAGATAACCGCGGTTTGTGATATATTTGATGTATATGGTGAGGCCGCTGTATTGACCGGTTCCAATATCCATCGTGAGGGTAGCGGCGGTAAGTTCGGGCCTGCTCCGAAACGTTACCGGACTTATCAAGAGTTGGTAACGGCTCCGGATGTGGATGCCGTTATTATCGCTGGTCCGGACCACTGGCATAGCACGATCGCTATGGCTGCGGCACGTGCCGGAAAGCATGTATATTGCGAGAAACCGTTATCATGGACGGTTCCTGAGACGTATATGGTTCGCCAAGTGATCAAAGAGACCGGCGTTGTATTTCAGTTAGGTCACCAAGGGCGTCAGACCGACTGTTATCAGAAGGCCGAGGAGATTATCGGTAACGGATTATTAGGTCCTGTTAACTTGATCGAGGTTTGTACGAACCGTAACTCTCCAAATGGTGCTTGGGTATATGATATTATCGAAGGCTCTAATCCTAATACGATTGATTGGAAGCAGTTCGAGGGTGATCCTGAGCGTATTAAGGAATATATGGATTATATGACATCCAACAAGCTTGAAAGATATATCGGTCCGGACGAGCGTAGCAAGTTCAGTCTGGAACGTTTCTTCCGCTGGCGTTGCTGGTGGGATTATAGTACAGGCCTTTCCGGTGACTTGTTGACACATGAGTATGACGCTGTCAACCAGATCATGCATGTGGGTATACCTCATTCCGCTACTTCATCCGGCGGTGTTTATTTCTTCAAGGACGGACGTACGGTACCTGATGTATTGCAGACTACTTTCGAGTGGCCGGATCGTGACTTGACGATGTTGTATAGCGCTACATTGGCAAGTAGCCGTAACCGTGGCAAGGTGTTCATGGGGCATGATGCTTCTATGGAGGTTTCCAATATCTTGGCTATTACGGTTGACCAAGATTCCACTCGTTATGCGGATAAGATCAAGGAAGGTATTATTCCTACAGATACTCCGTTCTATACCTATGTACCGGGACAAAATAGCTCGGATTCCGTTACATCTCCTACGGAGTTGTATTTCGCTAAACGTGGTTTGCTGTATACGTATGTAAATGGTAAACGTTATGATACGACTCACTTGCATATCCGTGAGTGGCTAGAATGTATCCGTCAAGGCAAGACTCCTAGCTGTAATATCGACGCCGCTTTTCAAGAGGCTATGACCGCTCATATGGGTACTCGCGCTTATCTGGAAGGACGTACGATGTACTGGGATAAGGACAAAGAAGAGATTGTAAGAGGTGAACTTGCGTAAGTATCTAAAAAGACGATAAATAACTTTCCCAAGAAGCGAACTTCATAAATGGATGGAGTTCGCTTCTTTTATTTGTGCATGTATAAAATTTCTTCTCTTTTTTGTAACCGATTTGTGATTACTCATGTCTTATTGATAAAAGCGAATAATTTATTAAACCTTTAAAGAATAAAAGATATGAACGAGTTGTGGATTCCTATTTTAGGTGTTATTTGTGCGGTAGGTATGCCGGTATTGTTAGGTATTATCGCTAGTTACATGACCATTAAAAGTAAGCATGAGGAAAAGATGGCGATGATCGAGAAAGGAATTGTGTTGGAAGAGGCTATGCGCCCCGAGAGAAGGCCTAATCGTTATAATACCCTGCGTAACGGTATTTTTATGATCGGTTTGTCTTTGGGTGTGATTGTCGGTATGATGGTCGACTCTGCTTTCACTTACGATAGCGATTGGTTCTTTTTGTTAGTTCCGGCTATTACGATTATGTTCGGTGGAGTAGCTTTTATAATTTATTTCTTTCTTTCCCGTTCTTTAATGGAGAAGGAGAGATTGGAGGACGAGAAGAAAATGCGTCTGGAAGAATAAACGATACCGGATGGATGAGCGAAAGTGGATAGAACGTATTTTGGCAGGGGACACGCAAAGTTTCTCCTGCCTTGTCGCGAAGTATGAGAAGATGGCTTATACCATCGCTCTTCATATCTTGGAAAATCGCGAGGAGGCAGAAGAGGCTGTACAGGATGCGTTCGTGAAGATGTATCGTGCTCTTTCCGATTTTCATTTCGATAGTAAGTTCTCAACATGGTTTTATAGAATCGTGTATCGTACGGCGTTGACGGCCTTGAGACAACAGCGTATGTTCGTGAGTTATGAGGAGGCAGGCCCTGTAGACCTTTCGAATGACGAGGTTGAATCGGCTACGGCTTTATTAGAGCGTGAGGACCGGAAAGAGATGATCGCACGTACGCTGAAAAAGCTTCCGGCTGATGAGGCCTTGTTGCTTACTCTTTATTATTTGGAGGAATGCTCGGTGGAAGAGATCTGTCAGATCACTGAATTGAGCGCTTCTAATGTGAAAGTAAAACTATTCCGTGGGCGGAAACGGTTTTATGAAGTGTTGCAAGATAAAATGAAATTAGAGACAGCTGATTTGTTATGAATATGAATGAGAAAGATATTGATCATTTGACACGTAAGTTGATGCGAGGGACGGCGGAACAACCTTCGGCCTCATTAAACTCCCGTATTATGGCATTGATTATACAAGAGAAGAAGCGGGTATATAAGTACTATATCAAGAAACGATTTACACCTGTAGGCATTTTTAGCATATTTGTCGCTTATATGCTTGTGTTAGTAGGCATCTTGTATTTGGTTAAGCTTTCTCCGGGCGGGGCGGAAACGGTTTTAGGCTCTTTGCGAGCCTATTTCCCGATTGTTTTAACGATTGCTTCCGGGATCTCTTGTTTCTTCCTGTTTACACAACTCGATAACTGGTTGAAGAGAGAAGAGATACGCCGGCAAAACACCTCAAAATAAAAATATCCGGTTGTAGAGACGGGGCATGCCCCGTCTCTACAACCGATTAATTGGCCTTGACTTTTAGATTTCCATATCGATTTCCTTCGAAGTGAATCGTCGGTTGCTTTCCACCATTAATCTCATAGGTGTAATTCTTGTCACGATCCTCATCGTCAAAATGCTTGCGGGTGATATTGAAACCGTTCACGTCGCAGCTTGAATACTTCATGTTCTCCGCTACTATCCGGAAAGAAGTTTTTGCGGGAAGCGCTACCTCTAAATTCCCATAATGAGATTCTACGTTCACCTTCGAGAAAGAGGGAGACAAGTTTCGTATCTTTAAGTTACTATAGCTAAGGCTACTTACATTCAAGGCATCTTTAAGGGTCCCAATTTTAGCGTCGCTGTACTTAATCTCCATGTCTAGTCTGCTTACGCTTTCAATGGTGAGATTACCATATTTAATCTCCATGCGTAAAGATTGTATATCCTGTATATCCAGATTGGAATATTTGCTGTCTATCGTTAAATCTTTAGCGTTGCGAATCTTGGCGGTTCCTACGTAGCCCAGATCCAGTTGGGCGTCCTGCAGATTTCCTACCTCGATGTTACCATATTTGGCCTCTATCATTGCGTTGGCTGTGAAATTACCCGCATTCAGGTTGCCGTATTTTACATGGATATCCATGTTGCCGTTATTATCGCTTGGCAAGTTGATATTTCCATATTTCTGGTTCAAGTCTGCGGCGAGCTTAGGAGGCATCTGGATATAATAATTGATCGTCATGGACTCATTATTTGAATTGCTATTCATCTCCTTCTTTATCGTAGTGACCGCTGAGACAATACCACCTATCTTCTTGGTCTCGATTTGGATACGGTCCAAGTTCTCTTGAGCACGTTCCTCGCTGCGAGCCTTACATTCTACCTCAACCCGTATAGCTACCGTATTCTGATTCCAGTGGGTAACGGTGATGTTTCCATAACGATTTTCTACTTGGAGACGATCACCGGCGCTTACGCTGTAGGATTGGGATATCTCTTTTTTCTTGATCTTCTCTTGTGGCCTAGCTATTGCCGATAGATTGCATAGCAGCAATACGAAAGTCAGCAATACGGCGGGACTCAATTTTACGTGTGTCGTGTTCATGATTGATATGTATTAATTGTTATTACTATTTCTGGTTATCCGTGACTTGTTCCATTTGCTTAAGCATCAGCGTGAGGCCCTCCAAGCTATTGCTGTAATGCTGGGTCATGGCGAAGAGACCGTCGTTGGAACAAGGCAAGGTAGGGAGTATCGTTTCCTCGAACATATAATTATCCGTGAGGATCCGTTTGCTCTCTTGCAATAACTCTTCCGCTCCCGGTGTCCGGTCCTGTTTATACAACTTCTTCATCTGCGTCAATACGTCGTTCATTTGCATATTGTAATATAGACGTAGTTCCTCGATCTCTTCTTGGGCCTCGCAGGTCTGGGCCGTGGTCTTTTGCGCGGGTTCCGGCAGACCGGTCCCTCCCGGCAAGCGGAATAAGAGCAACAAAGCGATAGAGGCAGCTATGGCAAAGGCCGATAGGTTGTATAGGGCCGCACGGTTTTTCCGTGGCTTCGGCAGTTTTTGCTCGAAACGTTCGAAGTGACCTTCGGGAAGCATCTCATCTTCCTCGAATGCGTCACGGTTTGCGTCTATGAAATTCTTTAGTTTATCCATGTTTAATTGGCTGCTATAATGTCTAACAATTTCCGCTTAGCGCGTAGGTACTGGCTACGGACACTTGGCGGTTGGATTTTCAGGATAGAGGCGATCTCTTCCATATCATATCCCTCAAAGAGGTAAAGCGAGAGGATTATGCGATAGCCTGCCGGCAACTTCGTGGTGGCTTCCTTTATCTGTGCCACGGAATATTGGATTTCTTCCTCGTCCGGTCCGTCCGTTTCCGGTTCGGCCAGATTGTCGGAAAGCTCCTCTTGGTCCGGTGCTTGGCGGCGTACATAATCGATGGCCGTATGGATGGCGATACGATGCATCCATGCCTCAAAGCATTGCCCGTCATGATATTGGTCCAAGCGTGTGAAGATCTTGAGGAACGAGTCCTGCATGGCTTCTTCCGCCTCGGATGAGTTGCCTACGATACGCAAGCAGGCTATATACAATCGCTGTGCGTATTGTTTGTACAACTTCAGTTGCGAGCTCCGGTCTCCCCGGCGGCAACCCTCGATCAGATGTTCGGTTACTTTGTCCATTTGTTTATATAAACGAGAGTGATGCCTTGACCGTTGCATCTTGTAGCGTAAAAATACAAAAAAAAGAAAGGCATCATCTCGACGCCTCTCCTCCTGAACTAAATGATAAAAATAAAAGTTATGTGGGAAGGTTTATTTCATGTCTGTTATATTGGAGATACTATCGTTCGTATAGCCTTGCGAAGTACCTTCCATTTTTGTCTTATCCGAATTATATTTCAATTTATAAGCCTGTTTCCCGTCGGAAGTCCAATAGTTTACGACAAGATCGACCGTCTCTCCTTTGGTATCTGGCAAGGAAGACAAGTTGAACGCCACACGTCCGGCCCCAATCGTATATTGGGGATCATCGTAAGCGTTATGCCTAAACTCCAGCGTATAAGGATCATTCTCGGCATCCGGTTGGATCAGGTTGATAAAGTGGGCGGTCTTGCCTCCCCAGAGTGTCTCGAAATAGATATTCAAATATCCGTCTCCGATCCACATATTATTCTCATAAATACTTACCGGGTCCGTACCATAGATAGAATCATTGGCCGCTCCCTCGTTCTTAGCGATGGATTTCGTAAGGATGTTATGGATCGCGTTAACCTTGACATAATGGGAGAAACCTCCTAGATTACTTTGGGTGGAATCCGCCAATATCGTGAAGTTCACCAAGGCACGTTGGTTAGGCTTCGGCTGATAGTTCGGATAGTTCGTGGCGGCGGGCCATAGCTTATCTCCGTCGTCCAGCCGTAAGTAATATACGTTATTACCTTCCGGTACTACGGTAGCGACCGCTATCCAGATATCACCTAAAGAATACGAGTCATCGTCATCTAAGCAAGAGGGTAGGGTGAGGGATACTAAAGCGATCCCGATAACCAATAAAAAAGCTCTCAACGTCTTCATTCCTTTTGTTTCTTAAAAAGTTCACATTTCATCGTTCTATGAGGAAAGATGTAAGTTCGGGATGAAATGCTGCAAAAGACGTTAATAAAAGATGTTAAGAACCAAGGGATTCAACGATTAGCCGTGCCGTACGCTTTGAAGCCCCGGGCATTCCTAGCGTATGGATAATCTCGTCGTATCCGTCTAGCATTCGTTTTCGATAGGCCGGATCTTGTAGGATACGTCCTAGCTCGTCTTGTATTTGCGATTCGGAGAAGCGGGCTCCGAATAGTTCTTGTACGATCTCCCGTCCCCCGATCAGGTTCACGAGGGATATGTATTTCGTATGGAAGAAATGTTTGAAGATAAAGCTGGCCAACTGTCCGGCCACGACGTAGTAGCAAACGACTTGCGGAACCCGGAACAGGGCGGTTTCCAAGGTTGCCGTGCCGGAGGTTACCAAGGCGGCGGCGCTATGTTGTAGCAAGGGATAGGTTTTACCGAACACGATCTTGGCGGGATAAGAGCCTATGTATTCTTGATAGTAGGCAGGATCGATGCCCGGCGCTCCGGCTATTACCGGCTGGTAGTCGGGATATGCGGAGGCTACTTTCAGCATGGTCGGTAAATTATCCTTGATCTCTTGTTTGCGGCTACCGGATAGCAAGGCGAGGATAGGCTTGTCGGCCAATCCTTCCTCTTTGATAAATGCATCTTTGGGAATCGCTTGATGCTCCTTGTAATAGGCTACGGAGTCTACGGAAGGGTTTCCTATGTAATCTACCGAATAATTAAGCTTCCGGAAAAACTCGGTCTCAAACGGCAGGATGCAGAACATACGATCTACATAACGCCGGAAGTCCTTGATGCGGTATTGCTTCCAGGCCCATATTTTGGGGGATATGTAGTAATATACCGGGAGTCCCAACTGGGTTTTCACGTATTTGGCGATCTTCAGGTTGAATCCCGGATAGTCAATTAAAATGACGACATCTGGCTGATAGCGGCGGATATCCTCTTGGCACGTCCTCATGTTATTTAAGATGGTGCGCAAGTTCAGCAATACCGGGATAAAGCCCATGAACGCCATCTCCCGGTAATGTTTGACAAGAGTTCCTCCGACGGCTCTCATCAGATCGCCGCCCAGAAAGCGGAACTCGGCCTTCGGGTCATTCTCTTTCAAGGCTGCCATCAAATTCGAGGCGTGCAGGTCTCCGGAGGCTTCTCCGGCTATCAGGTAATACTTCATGAATTGAAAATTAAAGGATCCAGTTGTTTAGGGTGGCCATGAAGTCGTAGTCCGTAACGTCGATCTTGCAGGGGACTAGGGAGGCGTATCCGCTGTCCAGCGCAAGCATATCATTGTCCGGGTGGATGGGTTTGGCGCTTTCGAAAGCCCCTGTCAACCAGAATACGGGCTCTCCGCTGGCGTTCTCGGAACGCTTGAATTCACGTACCCAACGACCGTCAGCTTGGCGACAAACTTTCAATCCTTTCACTTGCGGTAGCTTCGGCACGTTGAGGTTTAAGTAGGTTCCGTGCGGTAAGCCTTCTTTTAATACCCGGCGTGCCAGCATACGTCCAAGACGGCAGCATTCGGAGAAGTCGGCATCAGCCGCATGGTCCAGTAAGGATACACCCATGGAAGGGACATTGAAAATACAGCCCTCGGCGGCGGCACCCATCGTTCCGGAATAATTTACGCAGATAGCCATATTCCCCCCGTGGTTGATACCGGAGACTAACAGATCGGGCTTGCGCTCCAAAACCTCATTAATCGCTAATTTAACGCAATCAACCGGTGTCCCGGTGCAACTATAGATGGTAAGTCCTTCCTCCTTTTTCAACAAGGTATACTTGATAGGAACTAAAGATGTAATGGCACTACCCATCCCGGAACGAGGTCCATCGGGAGCGAATACCACCAAATCGCCTAGATCTTTCAGGCACTCAATCAATTCGTTAATACCTTTGGCCCATACGCCATCATCATTCGTGATCAGAATCAACGGTCTCTCGTTTGTCATATCGTTTTATCCTTATAGTTGTCGTACAAAGGTAACAATAATTTGCGAACAATGGTTGGGGTGTGAGGGATGGGAGTTGTCCTTTCGCCTAATCAGTTGTTGATCAGGCGAAAGGTCTCAGATTATTATAGTTTCTCTATTTCTTCTATGGAGAGGCCGGTGGCAAAGGCGATTTGCTCTATACTAACTCCTAATTTCTTAAGATTAAGTGCTATGGAGTGTTTCTCTTCCTGTCGTCCTTCTGCTTTTCCTTTTTGCAAACCTTCTTGCAAACCTTCCTGCAATCCTTTTTCCATCCCTTTTTTCATGCCTTTCTCGACGGCGAAGTCCAAGGTGTTGTAATAATCATTATACATCTTCCACTCCGC
>NZ_QTMG01000043.1:0-9513 GCF_003635435.1 Parabacteroides sp. AF21-43
ATTTTCCCCCTGATTTATCGGGTGAGCCTTTTTATCGCAATGGGAAGAGAAGGAGAATAATAAAAAAGCGGCAACACATATTCATAGTGTTGCCGCTCATGCACGGAAGGAGAGGCTCGAACTCCCGACACCTGGTTTTGGAGACCAGTGCTCTACCGACTGAGCTACTTCCGTATTGCGGGTGCAAAAGTAGTTTAATAATTTGAATATGCAAGTAAAATATGAGAAAAAATAGTCTGCTTTTTAAAAAGGCATTTAGATTATATTTAGTATGTTTGCCAAATCAAAGAAAAAGGAGTGGGAGTTTTTGTGCGAGATATCAAAGGGTTGCTTGAATCTGTGTCGGTAGATAACAGGGGAGCTTTCGAACGTTTTTATAATTTATATTATGATCAGGTTTTTCGCTTCGCTTATTATTGTTTAGGCGAGAAGGAGGCATGCCGTGAAGTTGTGACAGATGTTTTTTTCTCGGTCTGGCAATCCCGGAAACGATTAAAGGATATTGATAATATAGATACCTATTTATATATTTCCGTACGTAACGAGTCTTTTCGTTTTCAAGCAAGGAATAAAGACTTGAATAGGGTTTCTTTAAATGAGTTGTTGCCATTAATGGAAGAGGAAGATGAGGGTTCTCCGGAGGAGCATTTGGAGTTAAAAGAGATGAGAGAGATGCTTGATAAAGCGATTGACGAACTTCCTGAGAAATGCCGTCTTGTGTTTTTGATGTCTCGTGAGGAGGGATTGAAAACGAAGGAGATCGCGGAAATATTATCGGTTCAAGAGAGTACGGTTCGTGTACAGATGAAGATCGCTATAGAAAAATTGGTAGCCCGGTTGAAGCCGAGCTTTCCAAATATTTCATTCTCTTTATTGCTGATGTTTATTTTTAATGTGATTTATAGATCTGCTTAAGCTTTCTATATGGGGATATTCCCTGTTAGAAGGAAAGATGATAGTTCTTTTATATCAGTAACGATTTTGTTTGCTCCGGCATTCGCTAGTTCTTCTTCATCCCCGTAGCCGTAAAGGACTCCTATTGAATCTATGTTATTCGCTTTGGCCCCTTCTATATCATATTTACGATCACCGATCATGACTACGTCAGACCGTGTTTTTATATCGGTGCTGTCTAATACATATTGTATTACATCCGCTTTTTCGGAACGGCTTCCGTCGAATGTGCTTCCTCCAACAAATGTAAAATAAGATTCTAAGTGGAAATATTCTAGAATTTGTTGAGCGAAGGGCTGCGGTTTTGAGGTGGCTAAGTAGATTTTCATTTCGTTTTCGGTAAGCAAACGGAGTAATTCATCAGTACCTTGATACAGGGTATTCTCGAAAATACCTTGTTTTGAAAAATATTCCCGGTATTTAGCAATGGCTACATCTGCTTGCTCATCTGTAAACTGATAGAAGTCCTTAAAGGATGTTTTTAATGGTGGCCCGATGAAAGGGCATAAAGATCGTAAATCTTCTACTTCTATATTGAAATAGGAGAGGGCGTACTTTACAGAACTGGTAATACCAATCATAGGATCGGTTAATGTACCGTCCAGATCGAACAATATATGTTGATACCTTTTGTTATTCATTAGATATTAATAGGATTGAAAAAAGAAAGGCAAGATCTCTTTCAAGATTCTTGCCTTTTTGATGAGTCGGGATGAGAAGACTCGAACTTCCGACCTCCACGTCCCGAACGTGGCGCGCTAGCCAACTGTGCTACATCCCGTTTTTTTGTATCGTTGTCTCGATTACGGGTGCAAAGGTACACATTGTTTTTGAACCTGCAAGAGAAAAGTGGATTTTTTTGCAGGAAAAATAGATAATTTACTGTCCTGTGAATTTTTCTTTCAAAACATTTGCTGGATTAAAAATAATACCTACCTTTGCACCCGTAATCGAAACAACGATATACAAAACGACATGATGGTGCCATAGCTCAGTTGGTAGAGCAAAGGACTGAAAATCCTTGTGTCCCCGGTTCGATTCCTGGTGGCACCACTTAGAAGAAAAGCAAAAGACAGTAAAATCCTGATTTCCAAACGGAATCGGGATTTTTTGTTTTCCGACGGAACGTAAAAAGCGGCAGAATATTACGGTTGCTGGTGTTCCAAAAGGTGGAGCAAAATAGGTGGAGCATGAATCTCCACCGAATAAGGTTACTTCTCTCTGATTTGCAACATTTTGCGTATCAAGAAAGCGTGCATGGTTTCCTACTTTTGTACAACGAAAAAACTGTAGGAACATGAAAAGAGACTCATTCAATGTGCTTTTCTTCATCAAGAAAGCCAAACTGCTGAAAAACGGGGAAGCTTCCGTGTGTATGCGCATCACCGTGAACGGTGCGCGAGTGGAAAACAATATCCGCAAGAGTATTGAACCTGCCTTGTGGAATCAGGCGAAGGAGTGCGCCAAAGGGAAAAGCCGCAAATCCTGCGACTTGAATGCCTATATTGAGGAGGCGAGAATTAAGCTCCACCAGACTTTCAATGAACTGGAGAAACAAGGACAGTTCATCACCGCTCGCCTACTGCAAGAAAAGTTCTTCGGGCAAGACCAGGTGCCCGAGGTTGTCCGCACCCTTATTCAAACCATCCAAGAACATAACGACCAATGCCGTGAACTTGTCGGCAAGGACTATGCCTTGATTACCGTTCGCCGTTATGAGAGTTGCAAGCGTTATCTCGCCGAACTTATCCAATTGAAATACGGTAAGGCGGATTTGCCATTGTCGGAAGTCAATGGCGAACTGGTGCGTGCTTTTGAGTTCTACCTCAAAACAGAGAAGGAATGCCAGCAGAATACGGTTATCCGCTACATGAAGTGCTTGAAGAAGATAACCAACCTTGCGCTTGCTAACGAGTGGATTACCAAAGACCCGTTCATCGGCATAAAGTTTCATGAGAAAGAGGTTATCCGTGAGTTCTTGACAATGGACGAACTACTCACTATCTATCACAAGGAGTTTCCGTTGGAACGTATAGCCATTGTCCGTGATGTTTTTATTTTTGCTGCGTTCACGGGATTGGCATTCATAGACGTGCAACAACTGGCACCGGAACATATCGTGGAGGATTCTAATGGCAACCTGTGGATTCGCAAGCCTCGTCAAAAGACGAAGAACATGTGCAACATTCCCCTGCTTGACATTCCGCTGGAGATTCTCCGCAAATACGCAAAGCATCCGGCTTGCCAAAAGAAAAACTGTCTGCTTCCTGTTCCTTGCAATCAGAAAATGAACAGTTACTTGAAAGAGATAGCAGATCTGTGCCTGATAAACAAGACCTTGACCACACACGTTGCCCGACACTCGTATGCGACCTCTGTCTGCCTTGCCAATGGTGTGAGTATTGAGAATGTGGCGAAAATGCTCGGTCATTCCAATATCAAAATGACACAGCACTATGCCCGTGTACTTGATTCTTCTATTCTGCGAGATATGAATAATGTTAAGTCCGTGATGTTAAAAGTAATGCAATAGATATGGACAGAGGAATAATAACAATCAGTAAAACAGGTGCGGTCACTATGCCGACTGCACCTATATGGATGACGCAATACGAGATTGCCGATTTGTTCGGAGTATTTTCATGCGATATTCGCAAGGTGAGTCGTTCCATCTATAGGAACAAGGAATTAGACGAGACAAAAACGAGGAGATATATCAAACAGCCGGACGGTATCAGTTATGATACTTATAGCATTGAAATGATTATAGCCGTTGCATTCAGGATATGCAGTAAAGGAAGTATCCTGTTCAGACAGTTTATAATCGGTAAAATGAGTGCTACCACAAAAGAGACACCAATAACACTGTTTGTTTCCTGTGGTAAAAGAAGCAACCTATGGTATAGTTGAACCTATTCCGCCAGCCACTTATTCCCCATGTCGGATGCGAAAGTAGCGTATGACTATGATGACAGAGGCAAGGTCAGGCGGCAAAGCCGTTTCGGGCAGAATCTTCCTCAAACAGGTTTGAGCGTATTCAGCCCGAAAAACTTGCCACTGCCTGCCACACGCTTGAAAAGCATCCAGCAACGGGAACAAGCGACTGACGGAAAATTAAAGGGTATAAAAGAACGGTTTACAGACGAAGCAGGATACTATGCTTCATCCGTAAGCCGTTCCTTTTCTTTTTGTTGTAAACCCATTGCTGCTGCAATACAGGGCAGATGGCAAACTTCGCTCCTTCAAGAAAATCAGGTTGCCCTCTGTCGATAGGCGGAGCGGTAGCCGTCATTCAACATCCACTCAATGTCCAACCCTAGATAGAGTGATATTCCGTTTTGCTTTCATTTTTTCCGTGGAATGTCCGCTAAAATGTTCGGTCAAGAACTCCCCAATATATTTATAATCTATCAAATCTATGGCTTTTGGCTCACTTTTGGCTGATCATAAAGCATTTGAGATTATAGTGTCGTATATTTCTTTATTAGAGGCACATTCAATATAAAGAAGAGCTTTCCAATAATTTGTGCCGAACTTCTCTTGCAGTTTTGATGCTGCGTCAAGAATACTGTTCTTTATCTTATCTGCAGGAATAGAGTTTCCAATTAATGACTTAATTATAAATATAAGTTCGTCAATAACATCGGATGAATTTTCTGCGAATCTATTAAGTAAATCAAGCCCTGTATAATGACCTACAATTTTCGCATAAAACAAGTCACTAATTTCTGTTGGCTGTTCTAATCTAAATGAAAACACTGGAGTCTCTTCAATAAGTTCTCCTCGGACAAAAAGATATTGATGATTCGGTATTTCATCTATAAATAAGTTCAAAAATATTCTATCTGTTTTAGTCCTCCAAATTTTTGACTTCTTCCCATTACAAGTCATACAACATTGCATCAAATTTTTTGGATTGTCAGAAAATTCTGGAAACTCTGTTTTGGGGATACAATGGTCTAAAGATTGAACATTATTAATTGTACAATTTGGGCATAACTTTGAAACTCGATTATGTTCATCAGTAGTAAGCTCTGCAAGCAATTCTTGGAATGGCTTCATCTGAAATGAATACATATTCAATAAAGCTTCTTTCTGTTCGTCCGTGACGGGTGCTGCCTTCAAATTTTGAAGTGTGTCTTCTTTAAAGCAGGTATCATAACATTCAAATTGAGTCTTTATTGTTTCCTCAATATCTGAAACTACAGTCTTGGCTTTCCCTTCCTTTTTTGCATTCAGTACTTTTTTGTGAAAATTGAATGCGTCCCCGGTATAACTCTTAATTCTTCTCATACTTGCAACTTGTATCGTTGTTGAATATACATTTTAAGACCAATGCCCAATTCAATATCGCGTGATTGTAAAGCCGAAATTAAATCATCATATGATAACCCCAACGATATTAACTCATCAATTTTTGTTTTAAAATACTTAGGAATATTTTTGTTCTCAAAAATTTCCTCGACTAATGCTGACACATTTGCACCTAACGATTCCATATTAATGGAGCGAATTACTGGTAGATTATTTATCCTATCCATAATTCTCACTCCGATAGATCTCATCTCTCGAATGACAAGAGGGGAATGTGTAACAATAATTGCATACGATTGATATTCATCAAGTAATTGATATATTGATGACATCAATGATGTTATCGCATTTGGATGCAAGTGTGTTTCTGGCTCATCAAACAAGATTAATGAATCATACCTGATATTGGCAACAATATTACAAAATATAAACAATAGCGAAGATTCTCCAGAACTCATATAATCTACAATTTCGACTAAATGGGCTTGGTTTACTTTTAATTTTTCTTCTTGAGTTGTAAATAATGCAGATATTATATCTGCCGAATACAAAGGAGATAGTATATTTCTCAGAGATTCAGCCCGTTCTCTGCCATTAATTGTTTTTGTAGTTTCCAATAATTTCAGTTTTAATTCCTTTGGTGCTAAAACCGTTTTATTATCTTTTTTTCCACAAGCTAATCCACAATATATATAGTTGAATCCCACACTATTCTTTGGCACATCAAAACTATCATATAGACTTGTTGAAACGGCAATTACTTTACTATACAATGGCACTTGTGGTGCAAATAGATCCTCTCTCCCTTTTGCAAGATCAAGCGGTAAGGCTGTGATTAGTTGTGTTTTGCCAACTCCATTTTGTCCTATTATGGCAAAAACTCTCTGCTGAAAAGCACTGTTAATATCAAAAGAGAACTCTATATGAATCGGATTCTCTGCATATTTGGGAGAAAACTCATAAGAGAATCTATAACAACTTGATATTTTCCGATTATCAATTAGATATTTTTCTTTTCTTAGAATGCGTTCTACACTATTGTCTCTTATAAGACTATGGAAAAATGGATGTCTTTCAAAATTATCTTCTATAAATGAAAAAATGGCGCAATCCTTTAAGGCCCATAATATAGAGAGATACTTCTTGGGGAAATTTTGTTTAAGGTTGTCATAATATTCTTGTGTTTGTCCAATTGAGCAGAAATCGTTTTCGCCTAATGAATAGAAACTATCTTCCATAAGGTCGCGAACACGATATTTTTGATGTTCTGAATCTGTATATTCCTGCTTGACGTTAATTATCTTTAGTGGACCAATGTGCGTATAACCCTCTTTAGATTCATAGTAAAACAGTTCAAATCGGGACTCTACTCCGTAATCATCCCAATGATCTACCACCAAGACAAATGATGGAAATTTATTTGGTTGACAGTGTGAAGAAAGTTTATGTGCATAGCCTCGTGGACTTCGTTCCAATAAAAAAGGAATATTATTTTCCACTACTGCGCTATCATCAATAATTGACGTGTGTGGCTCTATTTTATATGAAAGGTCTCCATTCTCATTAACCTCATACGGCTTTAGAATGTATTTTTTAGGAAGCAAATACTCGTTAATGGTAGCAACGAGAATAAGTTGAGAGTCATGATTATGATAAATCGGATTTACGGTTTCAATAATAAACTTATTAAATAACTCCTCCTTTTTAAACAGTTGAAGTACTTCAGAAAATAAATAATCACAATCCCAATCATCATTGTTAAACATATGTTGTTGAATGTCACCTCTCAGATTATTAAAGCGAGGATCCGATGATGGCAATGTATCTATATCCCAGATATTTGACAGAAAGCCAAAGAAATTACCATCATTTATCAAGGAATTAAAAAAATTAGATCCCTTAATCTGATTGAATAACATTTTCTGTTGGACAGGAGAGAATATAGTTGTTGTCATAGCTAACCAGGATATTAAGATTGCACTTTAAATGTAGGCACACAATTAAAACTTATTTATTTTTAATTAGATTCTCATTATCAACGCCAATAAGAACATAGCCACCAGCAGCATTGGCGAAGCCCGCAACTTCATCGTAGATTTCCTTAACCTTAGAAAGTACACTGCGTTTGAAATCTACATTGTAGCCTTCAAAGGCTTTCACTAGCTCTTGTATTTGCGATGCTGTTAATTGAACACAAAGTTACGAAATTATTTTGGATCAGGCTACCGTTCAGTACTTATTGATTCAAAAACAAAAAAGTTTCGTCATATCCAAGTCTGGTTTTCACGACTTACTCAATAGAAATGTCAAAGTCTAACATTTCGATATATTGTCTGTATATAGGCAGAGGAACTAACCTATGGTATAGTTGAGTCCATCTCGCCAGCCACTCGTTTCCGATGCTCGGATGCGAAGGTAGCGTATGGCTTTGACAGCAGAGGCAAGGTCAGGCGGCAAAGCCGTTTCGGGCAGAATCTTCCTCAAACAAGTTTGAGCGTATTCAGTCCGAAAACCTTGCCACTGCCAGCCACACGCTTAAAAAGCATCCGGCAACGGAAACAAGCGACTGACGGAAATCAGAGAATATAGAGGAACGGCCTACAGACGAAGCAGGATATTGATGCTTCATCCGTAAGTCGTTCCTTTTATGTTGGAAGTCCATCGCTCCGCAATCATAGGGCAGACGGCAAACTTCGCTCCTTTAAGAAAATCAGATTGCCAATTAGGTTGCCCTCTGTCGGTAGGCGGAGCGGTAGCCGTCATTCAGCATCCTTTCGATGTCGGATTCACGGTAGAGGATTTTACCACCCAACTGGATATAGGCGATACGCCCCTCATTACGGTAATCTTGAAGTGTCCGACGGCTTACCTTCAACCGTGCCGATACCTCCTTGTCGGTAAAGAAACGCTCACCGCCCAGTGTCGGGCGGTAGTTGGCGGTCAGATGCTCAAAACGGTCAAGCAGACTGTCGAGGCTGCCCATGAAGTGGATTATCCACTCGTTGTCCTTGTTAATCAATTCATTCATGTTACTCTGGATTTAGTGGGTATTGTTATTATAGTTAGTTCATATAGTCTTTCCTTTGAACCTTGCTTCCTTTCTCCTGTCCTCCACAACGGAAACGATACGTTTCACATCTTCGGGACGGTAGTACGTCTTGTGATTGATTTGGCTGTATGCCAAAGTTCCATTGTCCCGAAGCGTCTGCAATGTACGTGGGCTGATGCTGAGCATCCGGCACACGTCCTGATTGTCCATCCACTCGCTCATTGTCTTTTCCCCGTGCCGTTGGCAGATAGCCTCCATGCGGCTGACAAAACGGTCGAACCTTGCGACCATTGCCTCAAAAGTTCTTTTTTCGATTGATACAATTTCCATAATGTATTCCTTTTGTTGTTTCTTTTGCTACAAAGGAATATATAATACATTGTCGGGCAATCGTTTTCCTGAAAGTGGCAGCGTGTTGCGTTGATATGGTAGTCATTGTCCTATATCACATTTTCAAATTAGTATTGAAAGTCCGATTACATATCAACTCATCAATACTGAGAACTTTGTAGCAGAAAAATATATCAAACTTATCAGTCTGCCGTATTATCAGCCATACGACTTATCAATTATACATACGGCTGATAAAGCATATTATTGGTCATATGACATTATGGTCAGTTGAATTAACGTATGACCATACATACGTTTTATCAGTTAAACTCAAAGGTAACTTCATATGATAAGTTATCTTATAAAAGTATCTTTCTCTGTCAATGCTTCAAATGATTTTTGTGTTCACTTGAACACAGCAAGGTATGTTTTGGGCTGCTCAAAATACTTCGAGCAGCTCAAAACGCCTTGTCCTTACAGGAAACTGGATTTCCTCCGAAGTCGGAAATCCTTTCAAATCAGCGATGCCATTTTTACCCTTTTGAATAGTCTGAATTATTCTTTATCCACTCTTTTGCTAATTCTGTGAGTCTGTATTTTTGCTTCGGATGATTGGGCTGTTCAGGATACATTGGTTCAATTGCACCATCTTCCAACGCAGGAAGAAAATAATTTTTCCGGAATGATGTACGATGTTTGAATCCCATATTGGACATAATTTCATTCATCGCCATATAGTCGTCACTCATTGAAAGAATCATTTCTTGAACTTGAGCGGTACTTGGTCGGTAGTTGAGCGGTACTTGGTCGGTAGTTGAGCGGTACTTGTCCTCTTTAGTTGCTTTTTTATCCTCCTTGTCTAT
>NZ_QTMG01000043.1:9523-19990 GCF_003635435.1 Parabacteroides sp. AF21-43
TCCTCTTTAGTTGCTTTTTTATCCTCCTTGTCTATCTTTGTTGTATCGGATGCGAAATAAGGTCGCATGAAAGTAATAGTAACAAAGCCACCATCAGAAGACCATGTGGGGGATTCCACACCTTGTGCCTGACAAGCATCCATGATACGCTTTGCACCACTCCCCCAGTTTTCCAGATAAGTCATCCGATAAAGTGCTTCCGCCACTTTTAGGTTATGCGGATATGACTCGTGAGGCTCCTTTATGTTTTCAGGTGTTATCTGAGGTGGAAATGTACCAGGACTAGCTATTTCTATACGGTCATCATAGATGGCAAGACTGATAGTCAGATTATATCTTTCCCAATGACGGTGGCAAAGGGCATTGATAAGAGCCTCACGCAACGCATTATAAGGCACTTCAAGCTGCTCCTCCCGTTCCAAACTATGATTGGTGATTCTGCCACTGAGAGAAAGATGCTTGAAACAGAACGCAACTCCGGCATCCAGAAGTTTGAAGAAATTTCCTTCGGCTCGCTGATTATCGCGGAACATATTTTTGTTCGTACCCACAAACCGCGCCATCCTCAAAGTGAACTGTGGATACTCATCAACGTTGTTGGAAAAGAGCAATACCGCACCATTGGTCGGTACTCCATTCTTAAGCAACTTCCATTTTGAAAGAATATCTCCGGTTGGTTCATACAATGCTGTCTCAGGAATACGTCCACCGTCAATACCTCGACGGATGCAATTACGAATCAGATTTTCATCAAGGTCTGCCAACGTCACACCGTCTGCTGCCAGTCGTTCCCACGCATACATCTGTGGCTGATGGGCACGGATACGCTCATCGTACATATCCTGCGGCATGACCTTCGTTGTGCTTTCGACCTTGTAATACGGACATCCGTGAAATGTATGCGGACGCTCGCCCCATACCCATCCGTCAAAATGCATAGCTATAACTTGGTAGCCCGGACGTTCCGGCACATCAACATACGCCACTCGCACATCTACCGCAGGTTCTATACCTGCCAATGCCTGAGCAATCTCCTGCTGTGTCTTGTCTGTCACTTCTTGCCCAATTATCTTCAGAGACTTTGGTGCTACACCGAAAATCAGCCAACCGCCCTCTGTGTTCAAGAATGCACATGCCGAGTGCATACCATCTTTCAATTCCCCGGTAGTCTTCTTCAGCTCCAGTGTCCTTGACTCATCGGCAGACACAAGATTCTTTATATCGTCAATTGTCATCACATTGGGATTTAATAGTAACTTTTTTTGCAAATTTACTCTATTATACTTTCACTATCATCGCTATGCTTTTCTTTATTACGAAGAACACATTCTTTGTTGGTATTTGCATAACAATACACACAGAAGTGGCGACAAGTATTATACATTCCAATATCTTTACTAACCATACATCCACAAACCTTACGTTGTCCGGTATCCTTTACTTTCTTTTCTTTGGAAGGAATTGGAGGTAACTGACCAAAGATATCACGTTCTGGCCATTTTAGTGTATGCAAATAATAAACAAGCTCTTCGTCCTCGGCGAATATACGTTTCATTAACTCACTATCGATACAACGATTGTGCTCTATACCATATAATTCAAGGTCAATATCCTCTGCACAAGTAGCTATTTCAATATCCCACCCATCTTTCTTCCATGCCTCTCGTATCTTTTTCAGTCCTTCAACAATCTCTATCCGTTGAGCATAGTTTGCTTCGGCACTTTCAACAGTCTCTTTTGTAAAAAGTAGCGTTTCCTTTACGAGGTTGTTCTGAACCTTGCGATAAGCTTTAACATCAACAAAACTGAAGACTAATTTATCTGTGTAACCTTTTAATTTGTTGCCAATATTCCAAATACGGCTCAACAAATCACGAGGTGTTATGTTTGGAGTAATGATAAGAGGGTCAAAACGCCAAATAACCTTTTCTTTGCCTATCATGTTGGAAAGTTTTTTGAATGTCTCAACTCTATCTTCTACAGAAGTGACATTAGGCTCAAAACCTTCTTTTATATAGTCATTAAGTGTAACTTGGAAATAGTAATGTATTCCTTTTTCATCAAGTTCGTGTAAATATGGAAGTATTGGTTTGGGATTTTTTGTCCAAAAGACTACAATCTTGCAGTTTTTGAATGAAATATACATTTTCTGCTGATTAAATGGATTATACCAAGCACAATACCCTTTTGCAAAACGGTTAAAGAACCATTTTGCAAAAAAAGCAGGTATGTCTGTAGAACGACTTGCTGATATGATTACAGGAGCTGAAGCTTCCACAAGTTCTCCACTATCAGTATATATTTTTATTTTCTCATTCATATTACCATATATTATAATCTATTGACTGAGTTGCCCTATTACAACACTATTACGCTACTATAACTATTTGCCGATAATCACGAGAGGCAAAATTTTCTTTTACCATCTCGTGATATTCAAATACAATTCGTTTAATCGTGATACTTCGTAAGTAAATATTCTTTTAAGGACTCTACCATTTTTCTGTTATCTGGTGTCATCGGAATTGCTTTTTTGTTCCCTTGATATAAACACCATCTACAAAAATGGTCTACAACATCATTGTTATTACGATGATATTGTTCTTTCTTTGAATAATAGTATCCAGATTGATAGCTTCTTTGGAACTCAATAAAAAGATCAACAAAGTGGGACTTGTGTTGTGCAATGTATGGACAATTTTCTATGTACTTAACAGCACTGGCATCATAAATTATATTTTGTAACACTGTTTCGTTTTCAACATTTTGAGTCTCCTCTGTAAACAATGACAACACCTGTTGAGCACCTTGTTGAATACTATCCACTATACCACTTACAAACCCTCTTTCTTTTTTCTTTGGTGTTTGTTGTTCTTGGTATGATACAAATTTTTCATTGTATTCATTTGGACAGAAATGGGCAACTAAATCTTTCCACGCCTTTACAGGCTCACCTTTTGAGGTTTTCCATTCTTGATAATCATTTAATATAGCAAAGAAACTAGCATACTCTTGTCGAGTTCCGTTTTTCTCAAAAGCTTTCTCCAATGCAGATAAAAGCCCTTTCTTATTTCGTACATTTTTTATTTCATTCAAGAAGTACTCTCGAATACTATCTTGCCAACCATTTAAATCAGACTTAGGAGAAGCAATATTTACATTGGTATTGGAAACTATCGTATTCAGTTTGCTTGTGCCTGTCGTTACGGAGATAGCTTCTTGCATATTTGGCAAGTCACCAACAGACTCAATGTTATGTAGCAAGAAAATGATTTCTTTCAACGTGCTATTGAATGAATTAGACTTGGATATTGAACCGATAATAGGTCGAGAGATTTTTACATATCCTTGTGTCGCACCCCAAAGAGCAAGAGCATAACGATAATCACTGATAGAATTATCTATGCAAAATTGAATAAGAGAATCATAATCTTCGCCTTTAAGGACATAAGTGGCAACAGATTTTAATATCAAACTATCTTGCCCATTCATATTCAACGGCGTGAAGTTCTTGATATTTTGCCTCAATTCATTCATGAAAGCTTGAGCTTTACTTTCCTGCCACTGCATACCAGTATCTTCCCAAATGGATTTTGCTATTTTGGTAATTTCCGTTGCAATGTTAAATCTATCCGTTCTCAATGTTTCAGGTGTCGGACACTGTCCTCGCCACAAAATTCGGTCAATAAATCTATTGAAAAGTGTGGCATCCTCATCATCCTTTGCAAGCATACAAGTCTCATATGAGGGGTCAAGGTCAAATGTCGATTTAATAGAGTCCGAAAATTTATCAAGTAGTTTCTTTCTATCAGAGTTTACTAGTGACGTAGTATATGTAGTTAGAGCGTTCCTATATCCATCTAAATTATTAAAGCCATATTGCATTAACGACACACTTGGTACAAAGCCATTCTTTCTCATGAAAGAAGTCTTAATGCCATTGCTCATATCAAAATCTTTTAGAACGATTTCCATAGATTCTGGTGGAATGTGTAAATTCTCAAGATATTTGTTCCATTCCTCTTTACATTGCTTTATTGTGGGGTCATTCCTTTTATATTCAGCATCAAGTTGAGATAACTCATCAAAAATAGCTGAGTTATTGTACATACCATCATTTTTAATGGATGCAACAATATCGTAAATTCGTTTTTGAATTTTCAAAAGTTTCGCACTATTCGTTGAAATGGACTTGGCTACACCAAGGTAATAGCCAAATATGAAGCCTTTGACCTTATTAAGTCTATTGTCTTGAAGCACCTTGTCATGAAACCCAGAGCAAACATCATCAACTTTGACCTTCTCAATTAATGGCACAAGGTCAAACTCTGGGCGGCAAAGATTATAACTATATCTATCCCCCAGCTTGTTTGTCAAACTATCAGAGCAACATAATATAGCTGCATTGAGGGCTGTTGGATTAAAAAACAATACCCTTGTATTATAGGGAGTAAGGCGTACAATGTCATCGGTTTGAAACACCTCGACACCATTAACCTCTTTTATGCGTCTGAACTTACACTTGTTGTCTGATACGGTCAGTTCTATAACTAAAGGAAAAGCATGATGTTCAAAATCATTTGTTTCAAAATGTGGAATCTTTGAAAAGAACAATTGAACTTTTTGATATGGCATACAAGCAATCTTATAGAATTGATTATATCCATACTCTCGCTCCTTGTAAAAGGACAATGGAGCAATACACTCAGTGGAGAGTATATTGTCAATGTTCAAAGTTGTTGTTGGTATATATAATTTCATATTTAGATAATTTCTATATCATCATTGTTGTTATAAACAGAATCTGTATATGAAGGAAATAATGAAGATAACCTTGAAGTATATCCCAGATATAATCTTTCACTACATCTTGTCATTGCCACATACAATGCTGCTCTTTTATCTGTATTCTTATCACAACCCGGAATGAATACATCTTTAAATTGCAGACCTTTCGCACACCACCAAGTCATTATCTTGGGGTTTGAAGAATGAAAGTCTAAGTCCATTTCTGTACTTTGACTATCGTTGTACTTAAACTCGCATGTTATACCCTTACGTTTTAGATAATCCTTAACGTATTCAACAGACCATTCTCCTTTATCTTCTGTGTTGAATGGTAGTAATATACCTACATTAGTTAACGACCTGTTTTTTATAATCTCTGCGATTTTATCAAGTTGTTCATCATAATTGTCGGCAGCTATTAGATTCGGTTTCTCGCCCTTGCGTTTACACTTGATAACAAGGTCTTCAACATTTCCGACTTTCTCTCCCAACGCTGCAATCTCCTCTGTCAATCTGTAGTTAAAATACAATGGGTCTGGAGCTATACCCATATCAGAAGCAGTCTTCTCGATTGTTTGTGTTTTGGAACGATCCCCGAATCCCATTATTGATTGGGCTGAATCTCCAAAGAACAAACAATGTTCACCATACTGCTTCATTTCTTCTATTTCTTCATTGGTGAAATCTTGGCATTCATCCACAATGAGATATTTAACCTTGCGTTGATTATGACGCCACTGATGGTAATGGTATACGTTTCTAAGCCCCAGTTTGCGGAGTCCATCTTCAAAATATTTCCGCAAGGATTTTGTATATACAATAATTGTATAACTTTCTCCAAGTGCTGCTATTTGTTTTGCTTTGTGAAGAGCTATCAAGGACTTTCCACTTCCAGCACTTCCAGAAACAACTATTGACTTGTTGTTTTTTCTGTCAATAAGTTGTCTCTGAAAATCATCAAGACTAGAATAGTCAATGAAAAATTCCGAATCAAAATCTGCCATAGTTATTGTGATTTAATTTATTTTACATTGTATATTACTTACTACGTTAGAACTCTCAAATATATTGAGTACTTGTCTATGCGAGATAAAACGGTAAACGATTTTACTAATATCATTATCCTTTCTAGAATGCTTTACCTTTATCTCTTCTTTAAAGAAACATCCTTTTGAACATTTGTTTCCATTCCTCTTACAAGACATTGGAAGCAAAGTAACGAAATTAGGGTTTTCCTTTATAAACTCGTTTAACTCCGTATTTAATGTCACAGGAATAAATTCGCCATTATTCTTTACGGTTACATCCTCAATAAGCATTATGCCATTGGGCGATAATTTCTTAGAGAGCATTTGTGCTGTATTTTTATATGGTTTTCCTGCCAACCTCTTCTTTGATGCCAGTTCACATATTGCTTTGCAGGACATGATAATATCAAATTTTGCGGAGACGACCTCTGATATTAGGTTTAAATCATCTTCGCTTTCAATAAAAACAGGGCCAATTGTGTATTCAATTTGTAGACGTGTCTTCGATTTATACGCCTCCAGAATTTTTTCTAATACTCGAAGTGCATAATGGTTACCATCTATTGCTAAAATTTTTATCAACTGAATGTTGTCAAGGTTATCTTCAATATAGTTCAGTAACCCTAATATATCTCCACCAGTGCCACAACCTAAATCAAGTATTCTCAACACATTATTTTCGCTCACGAAAGATTTTTGCTCTTCTGTGAACAGCAATTGGCTGAATAGATAGTACACTTCGGCATAACTTCTTGGGAAATAAGTACCAAGATATGTAAGCACTTCATTTTTATTTTTATTTAGATTGTACTCAAACTTTATATGGTCCGGTGCATATTCCGCATTCAATTCCTCGAATATTAAATCATCAATCCATTTAGGTAATAAGTATATTTTTGGAGAATCAAAAGAAGAAAACCAATTCTGCCTGTTGGAACCAGTGGCAACTATTTCTGTTTTTTTATTATTTACATAGTCACCCATTTGCCAACAAATTTTCTTTTCAGAGATAACATAAACCTCCTTCTCAAGGAATCGTTGTAAATGTTGTCGTTCTTCCTCAGAGTAATCTCCATCCGCAACAATCACATATTCTTGATTGATTTTAGAGGCCACTAGTGGAAACTCCAAACAGAAGCTATCGTGGAGCATAACATTTACCTCCAGCCCATTATCTCTCAAAACCGCGTTAATGAGTTGTTTTGAGTGTTCCTTTAATTGTGTTAATGCAAGAAGTACACCCATATTATATCATTTTCTACTAACAAGTAAATCCTTTATATCCACTTCCAATAAATCAGCAATTTTTGCAAGCGTTTGTAAATCTGGTTGGGTAGTATTGGTACACCATTTAGATACCGTCACTGGATCCTTTTTAAGTTGTCTAGCTAACCATATACCTGTTTTTCCAGAATCTGCTAATGCTCCTTTTATACGATTTAGAATTTCCATACAAATTTCTTAATGTTCAATGCAAAGTTATATATTTTCAAATATAATGCCAAAAGTTACAAGGGGAATAATGATATATTAAATATATTCACTACCTTTGCATCAAGAAATCATCCGCTGCAACGACACGCAAAACGCAGAAGTCCAACGGTGGAGCAATAGGAGGAGATTACTCTTTTGATGTTTCTGAAAAGTGATGATATACAGCCACTTGTGAATTAATTGCGATTCCTGGTGGCACCACTGAAAATCAAAGGGTTACTCATATGAGTAACCCTTCTTTATTTTTACCTCTCTGCGATATAAACTCCACTAATAATGGCTAAAGCGCCAATACCAGAAGCTATCGTAATAGTTTCTGATAGAAAAATCGCAGAAGTTATCAAGGTGACCAGAGGGACAATGTAAATATAATTGGCTGTTTTTGATGCTCCGAGGGCTCTGACTGCCGTATTCCACATGATATAACAAAGCATTGAGGCGATGACACCCAGAAATAATATATTTAAATATACGACTGGCAGTTTCAATAACTCTAGTTTGATATTTAAAGGGTAGATCGCAAAATAGAAGAAAAGAGAAAGTATCCCATAAAAAAATACTTTTCGTGTAATAAACAAGGTGGGATAAGAACGACTCAAACGCTTTAGGATAAGACAGTAAAAAGCCCACATCGTAGCGGCAACTAAAGTGAGAAAATCACCAAGTGGATTTACTTTTAAAAGAACACTGCCGTTGAAAACAACTAATCCGACTCCAAATAAGGCAACTAAAGATCCATATAACAGTCCTTTCCTAAGAGATTCTTTATAAAATAGGTGAGACAATACCGTTGTAATGATCGGTGCTGTACAGATCAATAATGAAACGTTGGAAGCCAATGTGATGCCCAGTGCCGTATTCTCCGCTATGAAGTATAGGGAACCACCACATAATCCAGACAAGAACAATAAGAATTCATCTTTTACGCAATTAGCCCACAACCGTCGATGCGCTATAGTCAAAATACAAAAATACGCAAGCACGAAACGGTATAACAATATCTCAACCGGTGATAATCCTGTATTAATCAGTATTTTTGTGGAGACAAACGTTGTTCCCCATATAATGACTGTCAATATGGCGATACTATGATACAGAAGATCTTTACTTTTAAACATAATTGTGTTAGAATTAGATTTTTATTTGCTGCAAAGTTATTTAAAGAAGATTGTTTTCCTATACGTCAAGCTTAAATACGATAATTTTCCTATTTTTGTCCTGTTTTGCATTCTATAATTCTAATTCGGGGATATTAAATCAAATAAAACAGGAAAAAAAACTATGGCACTACTTGATGAGACAGATATTGAAATTCTTCATTCTTTGCAAAAGGACGCGAAGATCAATACAAAAGAGCTTTCTGAGAAACTTCATATCTCCAAGACTCCTATTTACGAACGAATCAAACGTTTAGAAAACGAAGGATATATAAAAGGATATGTGGCATTGGTCGACAATAAAAAAATAGGATTACCCTTGATCATTTTCTGTAATGTATCTTTAGCTGTACACGATGATGAGCATATCGAACGCTTCAAAGAAGAAATACGGAATATCGATGAAATAATGGAATGTTACTCGACGGGAGGTATTTATGATTTCTTTGTCAAAGTGGTTCTTAAGGATTTAGATGCCTATAATCAATTTGTGTTCGAGAAATTAACCAAGGTTCATGGCATCGTGAAGATGCAAAGCTCTTTTGTGCTTAATGAAATCAAGCATACTACAGTTTTGAATATACCCAAAAATAGTTGATTGAAGCTTAATGTCGCAGTATTAATATGAAATGTCTCTTTTTTACTATAGAATTGATTAGGGGTTATTTATCTTTGCCCCGATAAATTAAATTCTATAAGATGCAGTCATTTAAAATAATAAAGCCTATTCATATATTAACTCCTTATGTAAGATATTATTGGATACTGGAAGATGGCGCGGATGTTTCTGTATCTGAACGGACTTTACCAACGGGCTGCATACAATTAGTATTTCATAGGGGTAAAAGGCTTTTATTAGTAGGAAAAAAAGAATCGCAGCCTCAAGCGTTCATCTGTGGGCAATGCCTCAACTTTTCAGATGTGATGTCAGCCGGAAAGATTGAAATGATCACGGTTGTTTTTCAGCCGTATGCGGCAAGAGCCATCCTTCAACTTCCCCTTAAGTTCTTTTATGGAGAACTTATAGCGGTGGATGCTATAGAAGATTTGGAATTATCAATATTATCCAGAAAAGTGATAGAGGCTGATGATCATGAAACTTGCATCCGCTTGATCGAGCAGTTTTTGATTCACCGTCTTTATAGGTTTGAAGGCTATGAATATAACTTAAAGCGAATATCCGCAGTCCTCCATCAAATAAATGAACAAGCGAAAACTAATATTTCTGAGTTATCTGAAACCGCATGCCTAAGCTCTAAACAGTTCAACCGCATTTTCTTAGATTATGTAGGAGCTACGCCCAAAGAGTTTCTTCGTATCGTTAGGATGCAACGAGCTTTATTTAAGGTACAACAGAATCCATCCATTTCATTCGCTCAATTAGCTTATGAATGTGGGTTTTCAGATCAGTCACATATGATAAAAGAGTTTAAACTGTTTTCCGGCTATACACCCACGGAGTATCTTTCCTTATGCGCTCCTTATTCTGATTATTTCTCGGAGTGATCAAGATGTCCTTTTTCTTCTATCCTATAGATACGATACGCTCTACTTTTGTGATGTCTTCGCGAGGACATTAACAGTAACTATAAAAAGAAAACAAAATGAACAATTTAATTGCTTTTTTCGAGATTCCAACTGTAGACTTTTATCGAGCGATCAATTTCTATGAAACTATTTTGGGGTTAAAACTATCGGTTTCCGAATGTGAGACAGAGAAGATGGCCTGTTTTATCGAGCAAGGAGAAGCGGTTGGGGCTTTGTTCTACGCTCCTAGTTATCAACCTTCGCCGGATGGTATCTTAATCCATTTTAATAGCCAAGATATCGAGGACACTTTATCTAAAGTATTGGATAAAGGGGGTAAAATTATTATACCCAAGACAAAGATTGAAGCGGAAAATAAAGGATACTTCGCCGTTTTAGAAGATAGCGAAGGAAATCATGTCGGTATCTACGAAAAATAAGTATTGACATGATACAGATTTACTTCACACGTA
>NZ_QTMG01000044.1:0-17983 GCF_003635435.1 Parabacteroides sp. AF21-43
GAAGTAGCAATCCATTAATGGAGATAATGTAGAAAAACCATGAAGCATATACGGCTCACTGCCGCTCTCCATTTGCAGAAGTGTAGAAGTATCAATCCATCAATGGAGACAAGGAAAAGAAACCATAAGACATACACGGTTACATGCACATTCTTCATTTGCAGAAGTGTAGAAGTAGCAATCCGTTAATGGAGACAATGAAGAAAAACAATAAGGCGTATACGGCTACCTGTCATTCTCCATTTGCAGATGTGTAAAAATAACAATCCATTAATGGAGAATAGGGTATGGAAAGGGCAGATTTCCAGTACATACGTCTCCCTTATTCCTGAATTATGGGCGTAAGTCACATGATTCAGGAGAGATAGCCACCTTTTTATGGGGAGAGCAGCCGGCAAATGCCTGATGGAAATGACCCGAAAATCACAGGAGAATAACCGTACAATAGGCTGATACACAATTCCTATTGGAGAATGTTGTCCCCATTAGGGGACAGCAAGTTGTGTTTTCGTTAAACGAAAATCGTACGGTTTAACGGCAACCTGCCGCCAAACCGTCCCTACCCCCTGATGCTCCGGAGTCGTGGGGGATAAGCTACCGGCATGTTCCATGTCCCTTTGGCATGGGATCCTGCGGATGAATCCGGGCACAGAAAGGCGATTTTCGCATAATTTTTCACAAGGTAGTTCCAGAAAAAACTGGTAGCAAGACTTTGCTGGAAGGACTAAACAAGAAGGTGAAAGGAGTGATGTACACCCGCAATGCCCTTGTCCTTTTTCGACTGGGATGCATAAAGGAAGCGAAATATTTTATAAGTGGTTTCTTTCCACCAACCAGAAGGGTTGGTGGAAGCAGATTACCATTCAGTAGATACCAGTTCTGAAAGATGTAAACAACTTGTTTCTTAGATAGCCTTATAAATATGCTACTACTTATTACAGTTCATTTGGAAATGTTATTCTCACTTTTATTCCTCCGCTTTTTCACTTGCTCCACTGCTTCAGATATGATTCCCTTGTTTTCAAAACGCTGCGTGTAATTGGTATAATCCGGATGAATACGTTCGTAAGTTGGGTCAGTGAATAAAGGACTCGTAATAATGTGGTCCGCAGTCGAACGGTTACAGCAGAAAACAATATTTTCAACTCCAGCCAGTCTGGTCAATGCTTTCACATCCGTATCGTGCGGCTGTAGTGTCATCGGATCTGTAAAAAAGAACAGATAGTCTATTTCTCCTTCTACGATCCGCGAACCAATTTGCTGGTCACCTCCTAAAGGACCAGATTTCAGGATTGTGATATCCCATTTGATTTCAGGATGTTTTTCTTCAAGGGCTTTTTTAATTAGTGTACCGGTTGTACCCGTACAATAGAATTTATGTCCTATCAGACGTTCCGAGTTCCAGAGAACCCACTCTATCATGTCTTTTTTCATTGCATCGTGTGCAACAAGCCCAATTCTTCGAACAATTGTTTTCATAAAGCTAAATTATTTTTATATGATAAATTATAATAACAAGAAAAAACTAATTCTATTGAAGGCCGGAGGATGACCGGATAAGTCTGAGCAATTCTTTGTTTGCCCGGCTATCCATGATGGTTTCCCGTTTTTCTTCAAAAAGATTGAGTGTTGTGGAGCATTCCCCACAGATGTCAATGCCCACTACCTGTTCTTTCTGAAGAATAACAGCCAGCAGTTTCTCCAATTCCCATAAGCTGAGAGAACCTTGATCCCAGTTTGTTGCTGCCGAAGCCGGATTCAAGACATCCTTGTCTATGGAAATGTAAACCGGCCCGTTGATATGTCCGGAAGAAAAGTCCTGCCAACCCTCTTCGTGCATGAGCGTAGTTTCACTGTAAAACCGGACTTGTCTTTCATATCCTTTCGGCACAGCCTGTATCAGTTTGTCTGAAGCACCTACGATAATTACTTTCTTGCAGTTGTTGTTATGGTCCAATATATCCTTTACCCAACTTCCGCAAGAAAGTATGTTGTCAAACAACGGTGGCTGCATATCGGGATGGTGGTCGAACACAATCAGCGAAAACGGAGTTTCGAGTTTGTCTGTCCAGAATTTAGTCAAATAATGATAATTGCCTGAATCGATGAAATGGACTCCCTCCGCCGGATAATCAGCAATCATCCGCTTCAAAGCCAAAGTACCATCCCTGTCACAGTAGCCCTCTGTACCATAAAGATGACGACAGTCCAGCCATATAAACTTATTGTTCCGGGCAAACGCCTCGTAGTCATACACTCCCGTGAAGTTCATGATGATGATCGGCCATGCTATCCGTTTATCTGTTTTTTGATTTTGCCCGCTCATACGTTGTTTTTGCATATCCTTTTACTGTTCATTAAAACCATCGTACATAACAGAAATCTTGCCGGTGAGGTAACAAAGCATTCTTGGGATACATACGGAAGGCCTGCTTGAAGCTTCCGGCGTTGAAAATGCCGGATGTCGCCTTAAAGGTATATAAATTCCCATTCTTGGAAACTGACGAAAGGGGAATTACCTCATATATGTGATCCTGACCGCCTTCATGCCTGATAATGACCGATTCTATTCCGATTGCGTCATCCAGGCCTTTCTCATCAACGACAACCGTCACCTCATATTCCTTTCCGGCTTCAACCGTGGCATTCAGCCCATTCCCAGCCTCTATGGATTTGATTTCTATGGCATCCCATCTGCTCCGGACGTTTGCTTTCCAGTCAGCCATCATTTTCGCCTTCGCAAAGTTGTCGGCTGCCAGAATATGGAAATGCTCTGACAGCTTGTTATAGAACCTGTCATAGTAGTCGTCCAACTGTCTTTTCATGGTAAAATGGGGAGCGATTTGTGCGATTGAGTTCTTGATATACTTGACCCAGTTTTCCGAATAGTTCTTCCCCCCATGCTCGTAATATAGTGGCAGGATGTCATGCTCCAACAAATAATAGATGGCTTCGGCATCCAGCTGGTTTTGGTACTGTTCATTCTGATAAGTACTTTTATCGGTCAGTGCCCATCCGGCATCCTTGCGGTATCCTTCATACCACCAACCGTCCAGCACGGAGAAATTAAGCACACCGTTCATCAATGCCTTCTCGCCCGACGTACCCGAAGCTTCTGCCAACCGCGTAGGGGTATTCATCCAGATATCCACACCCGAGATAAGATGGCGCGCCAGGTCCATGTCGTAATTCTCCAAGAATATGATTTTACCTAAAAATTCCGGGCGCCGGGATATTTCCACGATTTGCTTGATCAGTCCCTGCCCGGCACCGTCATTGGGATGGGCTTTGCCTGCAAAGATGAACTGTACCGGATATTTCGGATTATTCACGATCCTAGCAAGTCGGTCTATATCCGTGAACAGAAGATGAGCCCTCTTATATGTAGCAAAACGGCGTCCGAAACCTATTAGAAGGGCATCGGGATTGAATCTCTCAAAAATGGAAACGCTCAATGCCGGATCAACCTGACTCCTGAGCCAGTCCTTGCTGCATTTGCTTTTGATATAGTCCAGCAATTTTGCTTTCTGTTTTAACCGGGTATTCCATATCTCTTCATCTGGGATGCCATAGACAGCCTCCCAAATTTTCTGATTGGACTGGTCACAGAAAAAGTTCTCATCAAAATTGTCCTTGAAAAGCTTTTTCCATTCTGCCGCACACCAGGTAGGCAGATGTACCCCGTTGGTTACATAACCCACATGGTTCTCTTCCGGGAAGTATCCCTTCCAGATCGGCGCAAACATTTGCTGGGATACCGATTTATGTAACTTGCTGACGCCGTTTACCTCCTGGCAGGTCTTGCAGGCGAAGACAGACATGCAGAAACGTTCCTCCTTGTCTCCCGGATTGTGACGCCCGAGATCCATCAGGTTATCCCAGGTTATACCCAACTTGCCAGGATATCCCTTCATATATTTATTGAAAAGCCCTTCGTCAAAATAATCATGACCAGCGGGTACGGGAGTATGTACGGTATAAAGTGAGGAAGCACGTACCAGCTCCATGGCCTGCCCAAAATTCAAGCCGCCATTTATGTAATCACAAAGCCGCTGGATATTGATCAATGCGGCATGCCCCTCATTACAGTGATATACATCCTTCGTTATACCCAAAGCTTTCAGCGTCATCATCCCGCCTATGCCAAGCAGAATTTCCTGTTTTAGCCGATTCTCCCAGTCACCTCCATACAGATGGTGAGTGATAGGGCGGTCAAACTCGCTGTTGAGTTCATTGTCCGTATCCAGCAGATAAAGGGGGATACGCCCCACACTGGCTTTCCAAACATTGGCATGTACCACAAAACTGTCGGCATAGGGGACGTGGATTACCAGTTGTTTCCCATCCGGTTGCATTACCTTTTCAATCGGGAGCTGCCCGAAATTCTGCGCTTTATAATTGACTGTCTGCTGGCCGTCCATGGAAAGCGACTGGTCAAAATAACCGTAACGGTACAAAAGTCCTATGGCACAAAGGTCCACATTGCTGTCCGACGCCTCTTTCAGGTAATCCCCCGCCAACATTCCCAAACCACCGGAATATATCTTAAGAACTTCATCCAAGCCGTATTCCATGCTGAAATAAGCTATTGACGGGCGCTGGTGGTCCGGTTCCACATCGATGTATTTTTTGAAGGCGGAATAGACGGCATCCATTTTATAGACAAAGTTCTCATCATGTGCCAGCGCTACCAGCTTTTCATAATTTATCCGCTCCAGAAACAATACCGGATTCTGTTCCACCTCTTTCCAAAGTCCCGGGTCCAAATCACAATACAGTTTCTTTACGTCATCATTCCATGTCCACCAGAGATTATGTGCGATTTCTGCAAGCTTCCGCAGTTCTGCAGGAAGATGTGAACCTACTGTAATCTCCCTCCATTGAGGGGTATTTACATTATAACTTGAATATTCCATGACATTTTATATTAAATTAAATAAGTTCTAATCTTTATTCAATCCTTTTATTATTTTTCGTTTACCGACAATCCATACCGTATCATTCTCCTTGAAAATTGTATCAGGGTCTGGATTCATAATATTCACGGTACTTCTCTCTATTCCGATAATGATGCTATCCGATATGTCTGCCTCCCGGATCGTCTTTCCGATCAATGGTGAACCTCCTTCGACAGGAAATTGCCCTATTTCCATCTCATCCTGCGAGGATGTTCCGTTCCCGTTCCTTTCTACCTTCTTTTGCTCCATGGATGTCCGGAAGCTTTCCAACTGCCGGTCCGTACCTACGACCGTAACCTTGTCATATGGATAGAGATGCTCTTCCCCTTGTGGTATATCCAGGCGTTTTTCTCCACGGGTGATTGAAATCACATTTATCTGAAACAAGGTGCGCAGGCTGCTTTCTTTTAATGTTCTGCCCACATATATGGAATCAGGGGATACTGTGAAATCCGCCAAATGTAATTCCTTGAACGGGATATTGCTGCCAAGGGTGGAGCCTGTATCACTTTCTGTAGAAAGTCCATTCCCATCCGTCCCTTGAAAGTTTGCCATAAATTGTCTCTCTATAGTCAGCGACCGTTTCTTGATCCGCTTGGAGAAATAAATGACGGCAATGATAAGGGAAGAAACTACCAGCCCGGCTCCCAAGGCAACATTGAAAAGATGGGTAATGATACTCATCATGATAATCGTGCAAATCAGTATTTTGACAAGTACGATTGATACCAAAGGCCCTCTGTTGAACTTGTTGTCCGTCCAGAGTTTACGGAACTCGGCTGAATTGTTCTTTTTCATGATGATGGCCCATAGAAACGGAGATATGACAAGAAAGATGATGATGAAGCCCAACAAGTTCCCTTCCATTCCCGGCAGACTTTTCCTAATCAAAGGATGCACATAGGAAAAATATAAAGTGATGAAAAAAACGCATACGACCAGATAGAGTGTGACAGACACCAGCATAGACCGGATCAGTTTATGCCAAGTGCCCTGGTGTTTTACAGTCATTGCCCCGGACGTATAGTGTACGAGATAATCTTTCAGGAATCCAGGCATGTGGATGTCTATAAACCGGTATGCCGGTTCCGAAAGCCGTATCATATAGGGGGTAAGAAAAGTCGTTATGACAGATACGGCCACTATGACCGGATAGAGATACTTGTCCGTGACATTCAGACTGACGCCTAAAGATGCGATGATGAATGCGAACTCACCGACCTGTGTCAGTGAAAAGCCGGACTGTATGGCAATTTTCAACGGCTGGCCGGAAAGCAGGACACCAAAGCTCCCGAACAGGACCTGACCGGACAGTACCAGCAATGTCAGGATAAGAATAGGGACGGCATATTCCCACATCATGGCAGGATCGATCATCATTCCCACCGACACGAAAAATATGGAAGCGAACAGGTCTTTTACCGGCTGTACGATATGTGCGATTTTTTCCGCTTCAACGGTCTCTGCCAGCAGGGACCCCATGACAAAGGCTCCCAATGCGGCAGAAAATCCCGCTTTTGTCGCAATCATCACCATTCCCAGGCAAAGTCCCAGAGAGGTTATCAATAAAATCTCGTTGCTGGTGAAACGGCGTATCTTCTTCAGCAGGGTAGGTATCAGATAGATACCCAATGCCGACCAGAAAATCAGGAAAGCGGCCAGCTTCAATATACTTTCCAGCATCTCCTTCCCTTCAAAATGTTTGCCTACCGCCAACGTGGAAAGAATAACCATCATCACTACCGCCACCAGATCTTCGATGACAAGAATCCCCAAGACAATGCCGGTGAATTTCTGTTGGAGAAGTCCCATGTCATTGAAGGCCTTGAATACGATGGCCGTGGACGACATGGACAACATTCCACCCAGAAAAATACTGCTCATGTGGGAGAACCCCATTGCATTCCCCGCTGTATAGCCTATGAACATCATGCCACATACAATAGTGACAGTGGCAACGATAGCCGTAATGCCCACATTTATCAATTTCTTGAACGAAAAGTCCAGTCCCATCGCGAACAGCAGAAAAATGACACCGATGTCCGCCCATATTTTGATATTGGCAGGATCGGAAACAGTCGGGACCAGGGAAACGGAAGGACCCGCCATAATACCGGCTACAATGTAGCCCAATATGACCGGTTGCTTCAGCCACTTGAAAATGACGGTTACAATACCGGCAATAATCAGAATTATGGCAAGATCCGATATTAAAGGAGCAACTTCTGACATATTAACGGTTATTTTAGATCGATAATTCGTTAAGGACCCGGATCAGGCTTTTGTCAATAGGCTTGTCCTTTTTGATTGCCTGGACAAAAGGAACATAAACAATCTCGTTGTTCCGTATGCCTATCATAACATTTCGCTGGCCTTCCATCAAGGCCTGGATTGCGGCTTCACCCAGCCGGCTTGCCAGTATGCGGTCATTGGCACTCGGAGCGCCACCCCGTTGCAGATGGCCCAGGATAGAAACCCTGACATCATATCCGGGATATTCCTTCTTTACCCGGTCGGCGTAATACATGGCACCTCCATTCTTGTTTTCAGGACTTTCGGTCACAATTACGATGCTGCTGTTTTTCGTCTTTCTGAATCCACGTCCGATGAATGTTTCCAACTGGTCCACGTCCGTCCGGTCTTCCGGAATGATGGCCGCTTCAGCACCGGAAGCTATTGCGCTGTTTTGTGCCAGGAAGCCCGCATCACGCCCCATCACCTCGACAAAGAAAATGCGGTCGTGCGAGGTGGCCGTATCCCGGATTTTGTCCACACACTCCACGATGGTGTTCAGGGCCGTATCATATCCTATGGTAAAATCGGTGCCGTACAGATCATTGTCAATGGTGCCGGGCAATCCTATGCACGTCACATCATACTCCTCCGCAAAGATCCGGGCTCCCGTCAGGGAACCGTCTCCACCGATAATTATCAATGCATTGATGTTCTCTTTCTGTATGATCTCATAAGCTTTCTTGCGTCCTTCGGGAGTGATGAAAGTCTCGGAGCGGGCTGTTTTCAGTATGGTACCTCCCCTCTGGATAATGCTGCTTACGTCTTCCGTAGTGAGTTCTTTCACTTCACCGGCAATCAGCCCCTCGTAACCTCTATAAATTCCTTTCACTTTAAATCCGTTAAAAATAGCGGCGCGGGTCACGGCACGGATAGCCGCGTTCATTCCGGAAGCGTCCCCTCCGGAAGTCAGAATTCCTATATATTCATCTTTTTTCATCTATCTCAGTTCTTGTTTTGTTTCATTCTGCCAATATAGCTTTCAGTTTTTTCCGGCAGTGAAAAATACGGCTCTTTATAGTTCCCAAACTCACGCCGGTTCTTTCCGCTATCTCACGGTATTTGAATCCTGACAGGTACATCTCAAAAGGTATGAAATGTGACTCCGGTACACTTTTGATGGCATTACGTATCTTTTCCAGGTCATAGTTCTTGTCCACCTCCTCTCTACAGGACTCGTCCATGATCCGCGAATAATATGCAGGATCGGAGGATATGTACAGGCGGGTATGACCGACCTCCGCCCGGTAACCGTTGATAAACGTGTTGCGCATGATGATAAACAGCCACCCTTTGAAATTCGTGTTCTTGTTGTAACTTTCTTTGTGAAGCATTGCCTTGAGCAGGGTATCCTGCAACAGGTCTTCCGCCTTCTCCCTGTTAGCTGTCAGTTTGTACGCAAAACGGAACAGTTCGTCCTGTACGCCAAGTAGTTCTTTTTCAAAATTGAATTCCTTCATCGGTTGTGCCGGTTCCCTGTTCCGGAAGTGTCTGTTAAAGGTCGGACGGCTTTTCCGAACAAGAAAAGCCTGTCCGACCTTACGACATTCCAGATCTGGAATTATTTAACCTCGATAGCCTTGAAAGTTTTTTGTTTTTCTTCCTCCTTCATTTTCGGGATTTCAATGGACAGAATCCCGTGTTCGACTTTTGCGGAGATCTTATCCTTCTCCACATTTTCAGGCAGCAGGATGGTCTGCTGGAACTTGGAATATGAGAATTCGCGGCGGAGATACTTCTTGTCTTTCTTCTCCTCCTTCTTCTCTTCTTTCTTTTCCATGCAGATTGTCAGGTTGTTGTTCTCGTCAACATTCACCTTGAAATCATCCTTTGTCATTCCGGGAGCCGCCATTTCAACCTTGTAGTCCTTGTCATTCTCAATGACATTGATGGCAGGAGCCGTAACTCCCGTTTTTGCCAGCCACTCATTCTCGAAGAAATCGTTAAAAATACTCGGCAACCAGTTTGAGTTTGTTTTTACAGGTACCATTTTTACCTCCTTTTTTAATTGTTAATAAATAAAATATTCAAAAAGACAATACAATCCAGTCTGATTGACTGACTTTTATCGTCTGATCATACCTTGTTCAGCTACAGCCTTTGTCCGTTTCCGTATCTCTTCCGGGTTTCCAAGGTAGTAGTCCTTGACAAGAACCAGTCTGTCGTCAAATTCAAAGACATAAGGAACCGCCGTAGGCAGGTTCAGGTTGGAAATATCCGTATCGGAAATCCCTTTGAGATGCTTGATGATTCCGCGCAGGCTGTTGCCATGGGCGACTACCAGCAGGCTGTCCTTATACATCAATGCGGGAAAGATGATGCATTCCCAGTAAGGCATGACACGCCCAATAGCATCTTTCAGGGATTCCGTACGGGGAAGTTCCCTATCTGGCACACCGGCATAGCGGATATCCATGCCCGGATTACGGGGATCATCTTTGCCTACCGGAGCGGGAGCCACGTCATAGCTTCTTCGCCAGATGTGTACTTGTTCTTCACCATATTGGACCGTCGTCTCACTCTTATTCAGTCCTTGAAGCATGCCGTAATGCTTCTCGTTCAGCCGCCAGGTCTTTTCAACCGGAATCCAGTCTTCATCCAGCCGGTCCAGGACACAGTTCAACGTTTTTACGGCACGTTTCAAGTAAGAAGTGTAAGCTGCCTCAAAAGAAAATCCGGCCTCCCGTAATGCATCGCCTGCCTTGCAGGCTTCTTCGACTCCTTTCTCGCTTAAATCCACGTCCGTCCATCCGGTAAAACGGTTTTCTTTGTTCCATAGGCTTTCGCCATGACGTAATAACACTATTCTTTTCATGGATACTTCTCCTTTATGCAATGGTTATTGAAGAATCCAGATATACGTCCTGAATGGTGTTCAGAAGTTGAACTCCGTCTTTCATCGGTTTCTGGAAAGCCTTACGACCGCTGATCAGCCCCATACCACCTGCACGCTTGTTTACTACTGCCGTTACGACGGCATCATGCAGGTCGGATTCCCCATGGGATTCCCCGCCCGAGTTGATCAATCCGACACGTCCCATATAGCCATTCGCCACCTGATAACGACAAAGGTCTATCGGATGGTCAGTGGTCAGTTCCGAATACATACGCTCGTTTGTCTTTCCGAATCCGATAGCCTTGAAACCGCCGTTATTGGATGGGAGCTTCTGCTTCACGATATCGGCTTTGATGGTAACCCCGATATGGTTGGCTTGTCCTGTTAAATCGGCAGCGGCATGATAGTCGGTTTCATCCTTTTTGAAGCTGCTGTTTCTCAAATAGCACCATAAAATAGTAGCCATTCCCAGTTCGTGGGCATATTCAAAAGCCTGTGACACTTCTACTATCTGGCGGCGGCTTTGTTCCGAACCGAAATAAATGGTAGCGCCGACAGCTACAGCACCCATGTTCCATGCCTCTTTTACCGTACCGAACATTACCTGGTCGTAGCTGTTCGGATAAGTCAACAGCTCGTTATGGTTCAACTTCACGATGAAAGGAATCTTATGGGCGTACTTACGTGCCACAGCTCCCAGAACTCCGAATGTGGATGCCACGGCGTTGCATCCTCCTTCAATGGCCAGCTTTATGATGTTTTCGGGATCGAAATAAAGCGGATTGGGGGCGAAAGACGCTCCTGCAGAATGTTCTATCCCCTGATCCACCGGCAGGATGGAGACATACCCGGTATTGGCCAAACGCCCGTGCCCGTACAGGGCTTGTAGGCTCTCCAAGGTGCGTATATTCCTGTCGGAATTCATCCATACCTTATCTATCATATCCGGTCCCGGAATATGGATAAGTTGTTTGTCTATCGTCTTACATGTATGGTTCAGGTAGTACTCAGCCTGTCCTCCCAATAAATCTACTATTTTCATCTTATTTATTTTTATTGATTATTCTGGTTTATGACTCCCGTTCACCCAGTTTTGCATCCATAAAAAGGATAGCACTGTCTCCGGCTTTCCTTAGCCGACTAACAATATTGAGTACATTCGCTTCTTCTTCTACCTGCTCACGAACAAATTGCCACAAGAAGTTCTGAGTGGCATTGTCTTTCTCTTCGGATGCTACCTGTACCAATTCATCAATCAGTTTGGAAACATGTTTTTCATGCTCCAAAGCATGTTCGAATACTTCAACAGGGTTACCCCAACCTTGTGGAACCACATCGACCTTGTCCACTTTCGGGGTTGCCTCACGCTTAATCATGTACTCAGCAATGGCATATGCATGCCCGATCTCTTCTGCAGATTGTTTCTGCATCCAGCGAGCCATTCCGGAAAAGCCCTCTCTTTCCAGATAAAAAGACATCGATAAATACAGGTTGGCAGACCATAATTCTGCTGTGATTTGCTCATTCAGGGCATTTTGCAATTTTTCAGTCATGACGAATCAAACTTTTAATGTTAATAATAAATCCAAATTATCTCTCTTCTTTAAGAACAAGCATGGGCTTGTTTCAAAATTTCAATTAATACCGGACGTATCCCGCTGATAAAACATTCCACGGCGATCACCATCAGAATAAGTCCCATCAGTCTCATCATTACATTGTTTCCCGTCTCTCCCAAGATTTTTAAAAGCTGGGTGGACGCGCACAGAATAAAGAATGAAAGAATGCAGACCAAAGCGATTACGCCAAGCAATACTATTTTGAAAGTATATTCCGAAGCATCTTCCATCAATGTTATTCCACTGGAAATCGCTCCCGGACCGCATAACATCGGAATGGCAAGAGGTGTGATGGTTATATCTTTGGAATATTCTTTTCGTTCAGTTTCATTCAGTTTCACATGGGTGAAATGTGCCTGCAACATATCATATCCGATTTTAAAGATGATGATACCTCCCACAATCCGGAATCCGTCTGTTGAGATGCCGAAAAAATGAAACAGGAACCTGCCCGATAATGTAAAAAGGACTAATATGATAAATGCAATGGTACATGCTTTCAAGGCGATACATCTGCGTTCTTTCGTATCCATTCCATCAGTCATTTGCAGGAATACCGGCATCACTCCAAGCGGGTCCATCAAGGTGAATAGCGAAGTGAAACACAATGTTATATATACAAATATATCCATGATGACATATATTTTATTGTCGATTATTATATCGCAAAAAACATACCAGATAGCATTCTGCAATATTAAATTTTGCAGAATATCAATCTTAAATCCATACCGTCAAAAATAAGGTAGTCTCCGTTCGTTTTCCTTGGCGAGGATACGTAATAATTCCATAAATACCGTACTTACATATATACGGTCTGCATACAGCCCGCTGATGAAAGAATGGAAGGACATGTTCACATTCCGGCATAATATGAGAAATGTGTTTACCTGACATGATATGTACTGCTCGTGTTCAAGCAATTCATTCAGGGCATTCAATGGCGTTGTCCATTCATGTGTATCCCGTTTCATTTCATTGATTGCAACACATCCTCCATCATGGCATATCCGATTCATCATCTGATAAACCTTGTTCATATTGTCCTGTGCTTGGGAGTTTAGCCAGGAGCTAAGTATTGGAAGCCGTTCATCTTCAAAATAGACCTGCAATGACAGGTATAAACCGGTTGACCATATTTCTGTATTGATCAACTCATTCATGGCGTTTTCTATTCGTTTATCCATTATCACTCTGAATATTGAAAATCCATTACTAATATTATGTGTTATTCCCTGTATATAAAAATTCCATTCGATTGTGGGTAACCCATAAAACGGAATTCTTAAACGAGGCTTAAATAATAGGATACTTATCCGCATAGACAAATTATCACAAAAAATAGTGCTATGGTGTCTTTTTGTCTTGTCTTCCTTGCAGAATATCCAATAAGATATCCAGTTCTCTTTCTATTCCTTCAATCTTATCGGAAATACAGTCCAAAGTATTATGGTGCAGACTAGCTTTACAGTCCTGCAACTCTCTTGATAGAGAAAGTACCTGCAACCAAAGTTCTTCCTCTGTGTGACAGGGGGAGTTACTATTATCTAGTACCATAGAAGGAGAAGGCAGAAAAGTGTCTTGGCATGTAATTTGTATGATAATGAACGGTATGTCCCGAAAGAGACAGGATGGAAATGAAAGGATAGAATATTCCACAAAAGACAGTAACAAACGAAGGGGGGGAAGTCGTTGGAGACAGTTGTCTCGCTTTTAAAACAAGTTGCTTTCATAATGTTTATAATAAGCCAACCCTGTTCCCTGGAGTTGTGTTTATATAAAGTTAAGCGTGGGAACTTTGGTATTACCGTTCAGAAGTATCCCCATACTCAACAACATATAATACACAAAGCCCCACGCCTATATATAACAAAAATCTATATAAATAGTACGTGGAGCGTCCAATGTATTATCCAATTGTTGTTTCGAAATTGGGGATTTCCTGAACTTGGATAATGCCTTAACGCTTTACTATAAATCTTCTATTTTTAAAAGACTAATACAAATGTAATAAAAGAAATGAATTCTTTCAAAGGAAATATCTCCTTTTTTAAGGGGTGGCTTAATTTTTCTTCATTAAAAGTCTTAGAATTACTGCCTGCCAAAGCCCGTCACAATTTTTTTGAAATCCTCAAGCTGTACATTAAGCTCTATATAGTACAAGCAGAAAAACAGACCATGATGCCGCAGGCAGTATAGGCCATAACCCACTCTTCCGTGAGTATCTTATCTATTTGACAATAATAAAAATGTAAAGGAGGATAATGGCATGGACAATATTCGTATCCCAATACATATAGGTTAACATATAAGGGAAAATGGTCACGGAGTCCACAAACCGTAGAATGAAAAAATATATTTCCATCGTGCACGGTTTATGCCTCTATCCGGATATTTGGCCGGTGCCGCAAAATGCACAATGCATACTCCATAAAAAACACCAGGGAGGAAAAATAAGTCATACTGAACAACGCCTGTCTGTAATGGGTCATGGATACAAATGGACTACAGATAATGGCTGCAATGGATATAACGATACAATCAAGCACAAAATAATGTACGAACGTGCCTATCAGTTGCATTTGGATGAAGCAGTACCACTTCATGCGATGTTTGGTTAGATTGAGTATGGATATAGGGGCTTAAAAATTAGACAGATACAAATTTACTAAAAAAGGAGAGGCTGTCTCAAAAGAGGTGTTTACAAACTTACTTTTGAAGATTTCATCCTTTCAAACTGCTTTTTCGTTGCCATAAGCCTCCTAAGAGGCTACTTTTGCAAGATTATATGCTATGGCTAGCAGGGCGAACTCAATTTCAACCTTCTTAAATCCACGAAGATGGAACCTCTTGAAGTGCTTGTTGTTCTTGAGGTTTCCAAATACGGCTTCCACATCCTGTGGTCGCTGACTGCGATATTTCAGACCTTCATCAGAGAGTAGCTTTTCACGTTCTCTTTCCTTGATTTTCCTCAGACGGTGATTTACCTGTACAATCCTTTCCGAGCGGCTTCTGTAGCACCGGCATCTTAACGGGCAGCCCTTATAGTTACGTGCCTTGTATCTTGATATGGTCTGCACAAAACCGTTGTTTGTTACCCGCCTTGCATCGGAGAGTCTTTCCATTCTCTGTCCCGTAGGACAATACATGCCGTCGGTTTCTTCGTTATGAAAATAATTGTACTTTATAAAGGTTTCAATGCCATGTCTGAAAGCATACAGATAGTTCTCTTCACTTCCGTATCCGGCATCACAGACAGACACGTCAGGGTATCTGCCGTAGAGGGAATGGAAATCATCCATATGCAGAGGATAGGTGGAGGTATCGCCCAACACTGATGGATGGTATAGTTCAGAATGAACTGTTTATTGGTACTGAACTGGGGATTGTATCCGGGTTTGAGTTGTCTGTTCTTCATATGGTCATCTTTCATGCGCATGAAAGTAGCATCATTGTCTGTCTTTGAGTAGCTGTTACGTCCGTCAAGTATCTTTCCCTGCGATTCATATTTCTTGAGCTGTTCAGGCCATGACTTCCTTACACGTCTTACCTTCGCTTTCATCTTCTTGTCAGCATCCACTCCATTCAGGGCATCATCTATCTGCCCGAGTGCCTTTTCCACTTTCTCCGGGGTGATATCCTGATAGGCAACCGGAGCGGAATCACGCAGTTCCTGCTTGGTGAGGGACTCGGCGTATTGCCATATCTCCTCAAGCTGTTCCGCGATTCTGGATATGCGGGTATGTATAGATTTGCCCCCCAGACGAACGTATAACGGTTGGCGTTCACCTCCATCTTCGTCCCGTCAGTACAGGCCACATCCAGACTTACAAAACCTTCCGCCACGAGAAACTTTACAATGGTTGCAAATATCGTCTTCAGCACATCCTTTAGCCGGCTGCTGCGGAAACGGTTGATGGTATTATGGTCAGGAGTTACATTGCCGGTAAGCCACATGAAGCGTATGTCATTACGACAGAACTCTTCTATGCGACGGCTGGAATAGATATTACGCAAATGCATAGACAAGAATCTGAAGCATCATGCGTGGGTGGTACGCAGAACAGCCTTTAGGGGAATACTTACGGTAAAGTGCTTCAAGGTTTATCTGTTCAATGATGCGGTGAACAACCCGGACCGGATCGTTCCGGGGAATAAAATCGCCTAAACATGGAGGTAAAAGCAGATTATCGTTGGATGTGTAACTTTTAAACATTATCTTTGGGATATCTTACTTGATGCCCTAAGATACAAAAAATTAGGGAGATGGGCAAGTTCTGGCTGAGCGAAGTTAGGGCTTACCCGATTTTTTGCAGACACAAAAAAGGCCATCCCAAAGTTTATTTGAGACAGCCTTGTTTATTTTATGTGCAAATGTAACTGTTATCCTAAATAACCATTCAGAATTATTTCAGCATTTCACCTTTTTCGTTGAAAAACACAACGCTTTCGGTTCCGACGGCATCAACCAAAGTTACTTTATAAGTCTTTACGCCATCTTCTGCCACTTCTACGGCTGCTTCCTTAATGGTGGATTCAGCATAGTCTTTCTTGATGGCGTCCTGAACTGCCTGCGGGAGTTCCTTTATATCAATCGGTTTAAACTCGTTCACCATTGCAACGATTTCAACATCTGATGCCATGTTGTTAGCGAATGCTACTGAACTACCTAATCCCATTACCAGTGCTACTGCAAACAATACCTTTTTCATAATGCTAATTATTAAATTGTTAAACATCTTATCGTCTTACGCTAAAGAATAGACAATCACCGTGCCAAATAAATGGATATTTATCATATTGCTGTAAAACAGACCCTTATGAATTATTCATATTGCATAATGCAAATGTCTGATGGGCATTTTTTCTACAATGATGTGGAATGCGATACACATGGCTACACATGGTCTAACGACTGTGAATAAGAGAGTTGAGACGTTAAAATCATGCAGACGGCATGCGAAAGGAGTCGTAACGAAAGTAATCTCTCCATTACGGCTCCTGGTTATTATCCTTCTACTGTTAAAAAGTAATATCCAATTTCACCATGAATGTTATCGAACGATAGCCGCACTCCTTGCTCAACAGGTTGTTCACCATAAACTGGAAAGCGACTCCCTTTGTCACTTTCACGCCGAAGTAATTGCGTATATGTTCGTAAAGGAGATGGCCCATTCGCTGGGATTTGAAAATACGGCGTTCTTCACCCAATTCTTTAAACGGTTCACCGGCTCTACTCCGCAGGAATATAGAAAACATTAATCTGCCAGATACCTTTTCATTCGCGGCGAGTACTCTGTCCGGTAGTTTCCGCAACTGTCCGTATAGATAATGAAATTGTCAATTTCCGGATGCTCTTTCTACAACTGACGGGCTTTGCGGCTCCCCAACGTCATAAAGGCCGTTGCATAGGCATCAGCAAGCATGCACTGATGGGCAATAATTGTAGCACTCAATATATCCTTTTGAACCGGATATCCTGTTATCGGATTGATGGCATGAGCGTATTTCCTTCCATCTTTCAGATAGAAATTACGGTAGTTGCCGGAAGTTGCGAGTCCCAGCCGTTCCGACAGTTGCACAATTTGTTCAAGCTCGGAGTTTGTTCCGGTACTGTCATCCTTCGGTCTGACAATGCCAATGCACCAATTCCACCCTTGCGGGTTCTTTCCTTTCGCTATCATTTCGCCGCCGATGTCTATCATATAGTTCGATATGCCTTTGCGGTCGAACAAACACGCGATTATGTTACAGATAGTACCGCCGCCGAGCACCGAGAAATTGAGCAGGATGCGGGGATCGTCTTTCATCACACGGTTGCCCTGTAAACGCACTTTTCGGAAGCCTACAAAGTGGCGGATACTGTCTACGAGTTGCGGAGTGATGCTGTCAAACTTTGTAAAGCCAAATCCCCACAGGTTGATAAGCGGTGCACAAGTTACGTCAAATATCCCGCCTGTTTGTTCCGACGCTTGCATGGCTGTGCGGAAAGGATTGCATCAAGTTATATATCTTACGATGTTTTTTGTGCCAAGTGTATCTCTATGTAGAATACATTTCTAATTAGCTAAGCGATATATGAAACTAATCTTATCGAAAATTTTGTCCGTATCTTCTCCGACCTTTGGGTTAATCAGTTCAGCATATATCTGCATAGAAAAGATTGATTTTGTGTCCTAATACTTTTGTAAAGTTTCTTATGGCACGCCTTTTAATATACCCGAAACAACAAAGGTATAATGTCCGATACACGGCTTTTTCATTTAAGCTTTGAATTG
>NZ_QTMG01000045.1:0-17830 GCF_003635435.1 Parabacteroides sp. AF21-43
AAGTACCAGGTAGATAGTCGAGAAAAAGGATCCCTCATATCAATTCTTGTTTATGTAGTTACACGAATAATCTATAGAATAAAAGCTCTTTTGGGCTATTCCGATACAATAGCTCTAAATGTTTGAAATATCAATCTTATATCGAAAGTAAAGGAATGTCTGGCAACATATTCCAGATTAATACGCAATTTATCTGGCATTATTACTTCAACATAATACTTATCAGGATCATTAACCCGCTCAAGAAGTTCATTCTCATTTCGATACCGAATAGAAGCCAAATCTGTAATGCCCGGCCTAACATCCAACACATGCATTTGTTCTTCCGTATACATATCAACATACTTACGAACTTCCGGACGAGGACCAACCAAACTCATATCCCCTTTAAACACATTAATCAATTGAGGAAATTCATCCAATTTGTATTTACGGATATAATAGCCGGACCGAGTAATCCGAGGATCATGTCCACCCACTGTAATAAGCCCTTTCTTATCTGAACCCACACGCATGCTACGGAATTTAAATAGCTGAAAATCCATATTATTACGCCCTACACGAACTTGCTTATAAAAGACAGGACCGATAGAATCACACTTAATCCAAATTGCCAAAATGACAAATAGAGGACTAAGCAAGATAAGCCCTATCCCGCTCGCTACAATATCAAATATACGTTTCAAATCGTTTGGATTATTTTATTGGGAAATAATATCAACAAAATTAGAAATCACATACTCCACATCCTCATCCGTAAGACTGGTGTGTAAGGGTAAAGTAATCTCATTATGGTATTGGTTGTAAGCATTCGGATAATCTGCGATATCAAAGCCTAACGCCTTATAAGCAGTCATCATGGGTAACGGTTTATAATGTACATTACAAGCGATTCCCCGTTCTGCCATTTTGATGATAATCTCATTCCTTTGTTCGATACTCTTATCCAATAACCGCACCAAATACAAATGTCCGCTGGAAATATGGTCCCCATTCAAATGATTCAGTGTTTGCGTACGATAAGTAGCTAACGCCTCATTATAACGGCGGATGATCTCCTGTCGTCTGGAAAGCATTCCCGCATAACGCTCGAATTGAGCCATACCGATAGCGGCCATGATATCCGTCATATTACATTTATAATAAGGAGCCACGATATCATATTCCCAAGCACCCAGCCGAGTCTTCGCTAAAGCGTCCTTATTTTGACCATGCAATGACAATAGCTGAAATTGCTTATACAAAGTCTCATCATCCACACCTAAAACCGTACGCCAAGTCAAAGCCCCCCCTTCCGCCGTTGTTAAATTCTTTACTGCATGAAAGGAAAAAGAGGTAAAATCTGCCACCCCACCACACATCTTTCCATGCCATTGAGCACCAAAGGCATGTGCCGAATCCGCTAATACAATGACCCTACCAAACGCTTTCTGGATCTCATTCGCAGATTTGAATAAATGCCGTTTACTCTCTACTGCCTCATAAATCCGGTCATAATCACACATAACCCCGCCAAGATCCACAGGGATCACTACTTTTGTATTAGGGGTTATAGCCTTCGCCAATTTATCATAATCCATCTCAAAAGAATCCGGAGCTGTATCCACCATCACCACCTTCGCCCCGACATGGCAAGTCACGCTAGCAGTGGCCGTATAGGTATAAGCACTAGTGATCACCTCATCGCCCGCCCCAACTCCTAATACCCGCAATATTGATTCCATGCAAGCCGTAGCCGAATTCAAGCATACAGCTCTATTCGTATGGCAATAAGTGGCTATCTTACGCTCAAACTCTTTAGTACGAGGTCCTGTCGTGATCCAACCGGAATTCAAGGCATCGCACACTCCATTAATTTCAGCCTCCGACATATCTGGAGGCGAGAAAAGTATCTTTTTCATAAAATGAATGATTAATAAATACAATCTCAATAAGACCCAATCATTGTCGTTGCGCATTAATGCGCCTCACATACGACTTAGCAGTAAATAAAGAAACAAGCATTCCACAGCCATTCGATAGATGCAACGTAGCAAACCCCAACAATAAATATAATATATTAAGATGTTTCCGTATTGCTATACAGAAACTTACCCCACCTATCATTAGCAAATAGGCCAATAAAGACAAACCTCCAATACCCATAAAAGGCCCCCAAAGTAAAGAAGCAAACAGAGGAACTATCAATGACAACACAAAAATCATAGGAATATAATGCCGTAACGCTAAAGAGTTGCTATTCCCTGTAAACAGAACCGTACGAATACCCCATAAGCCATTCTTATAATTTTGAATCCACAATTTTTTGAATGATTCGCGAGCATAATACGTACAATTACTATCAGGAACGATAAATATACGTCCACTACCTTTTCTTATACGATAATTTAGCTCAAAGTCTTGATTACGAATTAATCGTTCATCATACATTCCAAATCGCTCAAATGTATCTCGTCGATAGCAACCAAATGGAACAGTATCCACCTTCATCACTTTATCAACACCTGTACGGAACACAGAATTTCCCACACCAAACTTGTTGCTTAAGACTTCACGTATAGCCAATGTCTTTGGGGTTTTATTCAACACGTCTGTTTTGCAAACCACCCCTACATTATCAGCGTCTAATTCTACAATTCGCCCAATCAACGCCGAGAAATAATTTGTCGGATAACTAGCGTGGGCATCCAAACGGATAATAATATCCCCCTTCGATGCCTTTATGCCTATATTCATGGCGCAAGGTACTATCCGCTTCGGGTTGTCAAACAATTTGATGAATGGATATTCATTGGAATAGTTAACTACAATACAACGAGTATCATCTGTACTCATTCCATCCACAAACAATATCTCCAAATCATCCTTTGGATAATCCTGTGCAAGAATCGACTCAACACACTGGCCGATATACTTCTCTTCGTTGTATATAGGACAAATTACTGATAACATATCTTACAATCTCCCGTCAATAAACTCTTTCGGCAAAATACCTTTCACATCATAAAGCACGCTGTTCGCTTTACCCAAAGAAGTCATATCCATCTCCAAAAACTCATTGTGAGCAACAGCGAGGATAACAGCGTCATAACTATCTGAAGGTAACATATTTACCACTGTCACACCATATTCGTGTTTCACAGCTTCCACGTTGGCGTGCGGATCAAACACAGTGATATTGTCCGTGTACTCATGCAATGTCGTGTAAATATCCACTACCTTTGTGTTACGGATATCAGGGCAGTTTTCCTTAAAAGTAATACCTAGGATCAAAATCTTCGCATCCTTCACCATCACCCCCTTCAAGTTCATATGCTTGATAACTTGATGCGCCACATATTCTCCCATACCATCGTTTAAACGGCGAGCGGATGACATCACACGTGGTAATACTCCGTAAACTTGTGCTTTCTGTATCAAATAATAAGGATCCACACTGATGCAATGACCACCCACTAAACCAGGTTTCAATTTAATAAAGTTCCACTTAGACGCAGCAGCCTCAATCACCTCGTTAGTATCAATACCCATAGCATTAAAAATCTTCGCCAATTCATTCATGAAAGCTATATTCACGTCTCGTTGTGAATTCTCAATGATCTTAGAGGCTTCTGCCACTTTGATAGAGGAAGCTTTATGAGTACCATTCACCAGCACTGCATTATAAACTCCATCTACAATATCAGCTATTTCAGGAGTAGATCCTGATGTAACCTTTTTAATTTTCTCAACCGTATGAAGCTTATCGCCCGGGTTAATTCGCTCCGGCGAGTATCCCGCGAAAAAATCCTTATTAAACTTTAAACCACTCACTTTCTCCACAACAGGCAAGCACTCCTCCTCGGTCACACCCGGATAAACCGTAGACTCATAGACCACAATGTCACCTTTCGAAATCACTTTACCAACCGTCTCGCTAGCGCCCCAAAGCGGTTTCAAGTCCGGACGATTATTCTCATCCACCGGTGTAGGCACAGCCACCACATAAAAATTGCAGTCTTCAACTTTCTTCAGATCGGTAGTACAAATAAAATCATGATTCCGGATAGCGTCTTGAAGCAGTTCGTCACTCACCTCAAATGTGGCATCATGTCCTGCCATGAGCGCATCTACACGGGCTTGGTTCATGTCAAAACCAACAGTCTCAAACTTAGTGGAAAACAAGCGTGCCAACGGCAAGCCAACATAACCGAGTCCGATTACGCAAATCTTTCTTTTCATTATTCTATGAAACTTTATATGGATTAGAGAATACGACAAAAGCCAGACACCAAGCCCACATAGCCAGTGCCTACAATCGCAATATTCATAAAATTAGAAGATTATAAAATTTATTGAGAGACAATCCCATAAATAAAATTGCCATCTATTCGAAAAAAACTTCCGCAGATAGACAATGAGGAAGAATTAAAAACTACTTTTTAATCAACTCGGACAATAAAGGCAATTTTTTGTGTATCATGATATACTTAAACTCCTCCAGTTTTTTCACCTCGCTAGGATAGGTCACATCATCAATGATTACATTTTTCCCACAATGATAAGCTTGATTAAGGACTGTTGTATATAAACCAATAGCCGTATCCATATTGGAAATGGAATCAAGGATTGATACCTTCTCTGGATATTCCACATTTTCCTTACCTACTATCTGTTTTACCAATTCCCTATCACTATAGCGAGGATGAAGACGATACTTCACCTTTCGCCCATGCATTAGTAAGGATTGCAAGCTATTCGAAATACTGACTAATTGTTCTTTTGTCTGAGAGGTAAGAAAATACTTGTAATATGCATAACAGCCTTCATTCACATGTTTCGCACAATTAATTTTCATAGAAGGAGGAAGAGCAATGATGAATTGGGAGGGAGCAGCGTTCATTGAGATAAAAAGATCTCTATAATACGCATCCCACACATAACAACGATCATAGCGAAAATAAGAATCTCTTATATAATACATCTTTTCACCATGCATAACATTAATATGCAATACATTTCTCGTCTCACAATAGGCTGTCAGAATGGAACTAGTGAAAGAATACTCGTTATGGACAACAATTGCTTTCGATTGATACTTAGTAATCATAAAGCTGTAACCAGCCACCTTTATAGTTACTTTCAATAAAAAATAGCAGTATAACGGATATCGAAGAAAAACATGTAGCAGAAAACAAATATCCGCAAAAGATAGGCACGAACCTAACAACCATACATCATTAGAGATTCTAAATTCGGAGTTTAGTTCATCAGGCACTATTTCCTCAAATCTCTTAAAATCCCCCAATGCTTCTAAGTTTGAAGAACAAGAAGTATAAAAAAAAGATTTCAACCACAAATAAAAAACACTAAAAGGGATCAGAAAAGCCGCAACGATATTTAATAATACCGTTTTCCAGCATGGCGAAAAGAATGATTGACAACGATATTGTAAATAAGAACGATCGATATCATCGTTGGGGATTGGTAACGACGATAAATAACGATTTTGATTTTCAACAGACAAATCAAATAGGACTTTATCTAGTTTAGAAAATTCGCCCAACAAAAAAATAAGTATTTTATTCATTATTATGTCACATAAATTGTCAAACCACTAACTATTTGTTTAGGCTAGATCCTTTTAATACATATTTGATTAACATATATGTACCAAACAAATAGACTAAAGAGGTAAATCCAAAAAAATATGATAAGAAACAACCAGAAGTACTATTCAACCAACCCAAACACAAGGATGTAAAAAAAACAGAAACTATAACATTTTTAAGAAGATAGTCTTTTTTTCTTGTTTTAAAAACCCAAATCGATATTTTGTATAACACAAATGCGAATATCAAAGATGCTATAAAATAAAATTTACGACCAAACCAATAGACAGCCTCTCCAAAAGAGGTAATAGTCAAATTCACTACTCCATCAATTGCACCTTGCGCATTTCCATAATATAAATAAGTAATATAACGAGGTAAAGAGAACTTCAAAAATTCTACACTATGCCTATCTACATCAAATAAGAAAGAGATAATTCTTTCGCCTAATCCAATTAAAAGGGACATATAGGCTTGAGGATCTCCAGTTGGAAATTTATCCCATACACAAAGAGTCCCCATATTCGACAAAGAAGTAGCCCTATAGATATTATAACTAACTGATTGCGCAAACGACATATTCATCTGAAACATTCCCACAATAACTATAGACAAAGCCCCGAAAAGAACAAAAGTAACTAAATACCTTTTTTTCAAGAATCCGCCACATTGTAAAATTACAGGCAGAAACATCATTACAATATTTGCTTTTCCTCCCGCCATAATTGCGACCAAAATACCACAAATAACAACTATAACATATTGTCTGTTTATTTTTTTAGAATGATCATAAATATAGAAATACAAAACTGTAGAAAGAGACAAGAGAGCTGGCATCCCAAATCTACCTACATAAGTAGTTAATGGCCCCCAAACTCCTATAGAAGACCGTACAATACCTCTATCCACACCGCTAAGAATCATATGACCTTGAAAACTAAACTGAAAAAGCACAAATAAAACAGCTACACAAGCAACTTTTTCGAACAACTTTTCAGGAATATACAAATCACCGTTATTAACTTTTTCCCAAAAATATCCTTTTTGCTTAATTTTCATGTAAGCAAGTAAAAGACCTACATACATAATACAAATATGAATAAGATTTGCATTTTTCAGATGCTCTAAACCATATATCGAATTTTGATCTTCAACCAATATGCCTACAACAGGAAGGAATGTAAACATAAAAATCATTAGAAAGTATATCAAGAATTGCATAATATATTATATAATTTAGTCAAACCGAATTCCATTTTTTATCCAGATTACAAACAAACACACTAACAATCAGCTGAATAAAATACTGTAACCCCTGTGCATAAAAAAAGGAGTTGAGCATATCAAACGAAAAATACAAAAAGGCATAAAATGAAATCAGGAAGAAGAAAGAACTTAAAATCGTCATATAGAACATTACGGTTTGATATTCCCTAATCATCATATGCAACTTGAATAAAACCGAATATAGGCTGAACAACAAAACAAATAAAGAGATGACATATGACTGATAATATGATATATAAACCTCATTAAATATTCCTAATATAAACTTTCCGGTTAGTACTAAGACAACAAATAAGACTACAAACACTAAAGCTAAAGCAATGGACACTTTTTTAAATTTATTAAAATACTCCCTATACTCACCTTTCATATTCAACAAAGTCACAATAGGCGTAAACGCTTGGTAAAAATAAGTAGGAAGTACCTGAATTGCATATCTGATAGTCAAAATCACAGATAGTCCTCCAACCAAAGCATAAGAACCACGCTTAGCAATTTCCGCTTGTGCAAACCAGAGAAGAGGAGCCTCTACAAACGACATCAAGAAAACAGGAATAATTATTTTCTTTAAGCAGGCTTTCTGACTCGTTAGTTCCTCTACTTTCACTAAATAATGAACACTCTTATTATATTTAGAAACCACCAATAACCCTATTACCGAAAAGAATAAATAATATATGAGTAAAGCATAGATTGCCCCATTACTTCTACCCCAATAAGTACCCGCTATTATCACCACGAAATAAAATGCACTCAACAATAACTCGTACTCCCCTACTAGCCTAAATTGTTTAAATCCCCTCAGCATCGCACTCAACAAGGGTTGAAGCATAAATACCGGAAGAAACAAACCTGTAAGCTTTATGAAATAGGTTACATTCCCACTTCCACCAACAACAGATCGTATAGCATTAGTTGGAGAAATTAAAATTGAGGCACCGATCAAAAGACTTATTCCTACTGTGAAAAGGAAAAGAATATAGAGCTTTTTAAGAGATTCCTTTGAAAGCATTGCTTCTGCCGCAAATTTGACAGCCAACCCCGAGAAATTAGTTGCGCAGATCAACAAAACAGTGCTTAATGTATTTCTTATGAAACTAAACTCGCCAAATTCATCTTGAGTTAGCACATTTGAACAGTATAAAGTTGTCAATACAATTAACAATTTAGAAAGAGCACTCCAAAATGTTGTTGTAGCAAAGCCTTTGAGCAACTCTGAAGCTCGGACTCTATTTGCTATACTTAGTAGATACATAAAAACAACTAATTACATAATATGTATGGGTCAAAACTTCACTATAAGTTTATAAATATCCATAATCAAAAAAACTTCAAGAACTCTCCATTTCCTTTCAGGAGAATAATCGACAGTCTTAATTTACTTTTGACTTGTATTCAGAACCTCATACAAAAATAAACATCTAACTTTTCACCCTTTCATATGTCTTACCAAATCTTTCGCCTTCTGATACTCTTGCGGATTTCCTATATCGATCCACGTACCATTTATCGGGTAGCGGATAATGGATTTACCTATACGAACGAGATCATCAATAAGATCGGTGGCATTATAAAAAGTATCCTCGGGAATAAGTTCTAGCAGTTCACGCTTAATCAAATAAATACCCGCATTCGCATAGTAATTATAAGTCGGCTTCTCTATCATGCCTTTCAACGCTCGTCCTTCCAGATCCATGATACCATACGGAACGCTCACCGTATAAGGTACAGCAGCTACACTCATATCCGCATTATTCTGCTTGAAATGTAAATAGAAATCCTCGTAGTCTATATCTGTAAAGAGATCGCTATTCATCACTAAGATAGTATCATTATGGAACTGTTCTACAAACCGAATAGATCCCATCGTTCCCAAATATTTGGGTTCGCAAACTGTATTCACCTTCACACCTTGAATAGGTTCGGCAAAATGATCTTCCAATTGTTCTTTTAGATAATTCACAGTAACATAAATATGTTCCAGTCCAAAAGAGATGAGCCTTTCTATATTACGGTCTATAATAGCTTTATTACCAACAGGAAGTAAAGGCTTCGGTATTTTCTCAGTCAAAGGACGCAAACGTTCACCCTTTCCACCTGCCATAAGAACAGCATCAATAGGTAAAATCGAATGTATCTCCCTAAGATTGTATATCTTAACAAGATGATTATTCTCATCCAAAAGAGGAACAACCGTGATATTACGTTTACGATATGCATTAATTGTTAATGTGTGGTCGTTTTCGTCAGTTTTCAGGAAAGCAAACTCTGTTTTCATAACATCACATACATTAGCAGAAGGCTCCAGACCACGTAATAAAGCACGACGAATATCACCATCTGTTAATGTTCCGATGACTTGTTCTTTGCGATTTTGTACAAAGACAACCATAGCCTGCCCAGATAGTTTATCAAGCTTAGCAAGTGCTGACAAAATAGTGTCGTCTTGTTTTACACATTGATGTTCGAAAAAGGTCATTCTAGTACTACTATTTTATTTTTAATCATATATTCTGCCATCATCCAATCCATCATGGTATCTAAGTCTATTGAGTGCTCTCTATCCATAACATATTTCACTCTCTTTGTGAATTTATTGAGAGGCATTGCTTTTAGGCTAGCAGTATTGATAATATAAATTGCACCATTGTATTCATATACAGGAGGACAGTCTTGACGACGAGTATAAAGCCCATCACCCTTACTTATATGGAGCATACCTTGAGCATCATCTTCAAAGCAAAGATAATAAGGATTCGAATCCGTTTCTTTCACGCTAACTACCATGTCAAGATTCTTTGTATATAGTTTAAACGCCTCTTCAATATGTTTACTCATACGAAATGGAGATGTTACCTGCAATAACAAAACTACATCAAAAATCTCACCTCTTTTCTCATAAAAATTGAGAGCATGAAGCAGTACTTCATATGTTCCGGCTGTATCTGTCGCAAGTTCCGCTGGACGTTTAAACGGAACATGAAGCCCATACTTTTCTACAATTTCAATAATTTTATCATCATCAGTTGTCACACAAATGTGAGTATCATCAACTACCGAGCGTGCAGCATCAATTGTATAACCTATAAGAGGCTTACCTCCTAAAAGTTTAATATTCTTTCCAGGAATACCTTTACTCCCTCCCCGAGCAGGTATAATCACCAATATATTCATCTTACAAATTATAAAATGATTTCTGTAAAAAGGTATCAAGTGAATATGTAGAGATTACTTTAAAAATACTCTCTGCCGTACCCTCTTTCTCATATGGATTTGTAGTCGTTTTACAAAAAGCACGAAAATTAGGAGATAGGACTTTTTGTAATCCCTTAACGATAGACGCTTCATCCGATGCAACATCTACAACAGAAGCTCCCCTTGTACGACCTTTTTGACGATCACCAATATTTAATGTCGGAATGTGAGCTGAAGGGACTTCGAGCAATCCGCTCGATGAATTTCCAACAACCGCTGTCACATACCCCAATGCCGATAAATAACGTCTTACCCCCAAAGACTTGAAGCAACGACATCGTTCTTCATTCCGGACACAATACGCTTCTATGGCCGATCGTATTTCCTCTCCTCCTTGGTCGGAATTTGGCATAGTAAACAAAACCTTCAAACTTGAAAAAGAATCCAATGCCTTCAATAAATCAGAAATTTCATCTTTAGGAATACGATTTCCTAATGTTACCGGATGATATGTTACCAACACGGACAAACCTTCAAATTTGAAATTCAAAGAGTCTTCCAACTCTAACTTGCGCATCAATGGAACTTTCTTAAGATTTTCCACACCCATCGCTCCTACATAAAACACCCTCTCAGGTTGTTCTCCTAGTTGTATGACACGCCTCCGGTATTCCTCTGTAGAGGTAAAATGCAGCGAGCTCATTTTCGTGATGGAGTGGCGGATGCTATCATCCATGGCCCCCTCGCTGATCTCACCCCCATGCAGGTGAGCGATGGGGATACGTTGCAACATGGCAACGGTAGCTACCACTAACATCTCGTAGCGATCACCCAATATCACAACCATATCCGGACATAACTCACGAAGAGCTTCATTCATTCCGTTCATTTCTTCAGCCATAGAAGCAATTACCCCATAAGCGTCATCGGTAGTCTTTCGCATCAACACCTTTGCATCAATACGGAAACCATCCTTTTCTATCTCTTGATACGTATTTCCATATTCGGGAAGCAAATGCATATTGGTCGCTACGACTTGCAACTGACAATCCTCCGACTCGTCAATCAAGCGCATCAATCTGCTCAAAAGTCCATATTCTGCACGGGTTCCCGTGACCACACAAATCTTTCTCATAACTCGATCAGCTCATCTTCATTATAATCACGGATAGCGATCGTACCAACAATCTCCTCCCACCGCATAGGGTTGAGGCCTGTCCCCGGCCGTTTAACCGTAAGATTCTTTTCCGAAAATATCTCTCCTTTTCGAATCGGACAGGCAGCGACTATGCTCTTTCGAGCTATAGCGATATTCTTGCCTTCTGATGCGGTAACTTTCTTCTCTCCATCACCCAAGGCCTTCTCTATGTTTCGGATAGAATCAACCATCGCTTTCAAGTCATTCGGTGCTAGCGATGCTTTATGATCCGGACCTGGTAAATTACGATCTAAGGTAAAATGCTTCTCTATTACCTCAGCACCAAGAGCGACTGCAGCGATAGGCACCTCTATGCCTTTAGTGTGGTCGGAATATCCAACCTTAACACCAAGCTCTTCCTTTATAGTAAGCATCGCACGGAGATTTACATCCTCGAAAGGAGTAGGATACTCGGTGTTACAATGAAGTACGATGATCTGTTCTTTCTGCACACCAAACTTTGTAAGTACATCGATAGCCGCCTCTATCTCTCCCGTAGTACTCATACCCGTGGAGAGAATTACAGGCTGATGAAAACCTGCAATCTTCTTCAAGTATGGATAGTTTGTGATCTCACCCGAGGGAATCTTCCAAAGTCCCAGATGAAGGGACGCCAAGAAATCCACACTATCAAAATCGAAAGCGGTAGAGAAGAACCCTACACCCTTCTGCACACAATATTCGATCAATTCAAAATGCTGTTCGGATGAAAATTCCAACTTCTTAAGCATGGCGTATTGAGAATTGTCGTTATCGTCCATATTCCGTTGCTGATATTCAGCTTTCACGGCATATTTTGTTACAAGGTTTTCCGCTTTAAAGGTCTGAAACTTCACATAATCCACACCAGCATCGGCAGCGACATCAATAAGTCCTTTGGCCATATCAATAGAGCCGTTGTGGTTAACACCAGCTTCGGCAATGATAAGAGTATGATTCATTATTTTATCTTATTTTTCTACAAGGATTTCCCAAATAGACTCCTGGTTCAACAATACTACGGACAACAACACTCCCCATACCAATCGTCACATTTTCCGTTATTTCAATTCCATCACGTATAATAACACCAGCTCCCACCAATACATTATCACCTATGCAAGTATCGCCACAGACAATGGCTCCAGGACCAACAAAGACATTATTACCTAAGATACAACCATGCTCTATCACTGCTTTAGTATTAATAACACTATTTTGTGCCAATATGGCTCCATTGACAATAGCGCCTTCCATAAGAGCACATCCCCCCGCTATTTTTGAGGAAGAAGTAACCAATGCACTACGAGCAATGATGGTATAAGACTCATATCCTTCATATTGCTGAATAATTCGACTGCGAAGAGATAAATTTACATCATTAGTATAAACAACAGCGTGATGGACTCTATATTCTTCTGGGGAGAAATTAGACAAAACAAACTCATCGTTTCCTAAATAAGGTAAAATCAACTTCTTTGACTCTATATTGTCAACATATCCAGCTATCTCTATAGATGTGTCCATTGCTTCCAATACCGATAAAGCATGACCACCTCCACCTATTATGATGAGTTTTTTCATTTCCATTCATATTCTGTTAAACGTAAATAAGCATCACGTGTTTTTACAATCAAAGTGTTGTCGTAACATTGAGCCACTATCGTTCCAGGTTTTGTATCAACAGGAAAAGGGAATGAAGATATAATTTCTGATTTCCATACTAACATCGTTTTATCATCAAATTTGGTAGTTGCACCTGGATAAGGATGCGAAATGGCACGTATCTTATTATATATCTCAACACTATTACGATCCCATTTTATAATCGAGTCATCAGCACTGCGTAAACGGCGAAAACTACCCACTGATAGATCTTGTTTCACTCCTTTCAAAAAACCTTTTCGCAAAAGAGGAAAATAAGCCCGAATGAGGTTTAGACTTGCTGCATCTACCTTATCCAATATATCATTTATATAATCATTTGAAGCTATTGCGATAGTTTCTTGCGCCAAAATGTCTCCCCCATCAGGATAATCTGAATATTTAAACATTGTGAGAGAAGTTTCTGTATATCCATCCTCTATCTGCCAAGCAAGTACCGAACGACCACGATCGAACGGAAGCTTAGCAGGATGAAAACCGATAACCCCCATTCGAGGGATCGAGAGTATCTCATTAGGTATAAGTTCAGACCAACCTGCTACTATAATTAAATCCGGAGCCAAATCTTTGATAGCATGAATACAATCCTTAACGGTATTTTTTTTCCTGAATTTTGGGCCATCACCCAATATGGTGTGACGAGCTCCTTGATATGTATCTGAGTAGGTAATAACCAAAGAGATATTAACATATCTGTTTTTATTCAGATAATCATAAATGATCTTACCATTACTCAATCCTCCTATAAAGATTACCGAAAGTTGATCTTTCATCTTACAATTGTTTTAATAGACATAAAAGCTTCAGCATATTCTGCATTGATCAAAGTTCCACGATATCGATTAAGAGCCTCTATGGCACTCTGGTTACGGGTCATAGGATAAGGCAACAATTCAGATCCAAACATCTTTAATATCTCAATCTTCTTAATAAACACCTCAGAGATATCAATAAAATAATTTGGAGAAAAAGTATTCTCACCAAGAATAGGAGCAAAATCTGTTTCAGAGATCACTTCACACATAAGTATCTGCTCAATAAATGGATAGCGGAAATTTTTCGAACAGGCCATGATTGCACTAAAGACAGCCCGATGATCGGAATGGGCATCTGAACGATTGGGAATATACAGCACTTGGGCTTGAACGATCGATACTATCTTAGATAAAGCCTCTATCAGCTCATTCAGCATCTCATGTAAATGAAGTTCTTTAAAATCCAAGGTGATTATGCTGGTAAAACCATACAATGCATTGATATTATCTATCAATTGCCTCTGATAGATATTTCCACCCGTAATGAAAACACAGTGAACCTCATCTCCTTGCCCCAAATGTTTCAAAATACTCCCCCCGCATCCTAATGTCTCATCATCGGGATGTACTGAAATAACCAGCACTTTCTTTTTTTCTTTCATATTTATATAATTCTACTGGAAATTCTTTTTCACAATCTTACACTACTCGGTATATTCACTACCCGATCCGCAAACCAGATGGTGTTCTCCAATCCATCATTCTCGTATTTCTCAAACATAGGCAAGCGATTCATCAATTCCCAAATGGGGCGTGTCATAACACCATGGTCATTGGTATATTCCAAAAATTTGTATTGCGCCGCTTTATCTTTCATGATGACCACATTCAACCAATAATTGGAATAACTATCCTCCGGCTCCTCGAAGAAATCAATATCCGGTATATCCTTAAAGAAGTCCGCATATTCTTGAGCCACTTTCCGCTTGCTGGCCACAAACTCATCCAAATGCTCCAACTGGGCGCAACCCAAAGCCGCATTGATATTCGGCATACGATAGTTATAACCGATATGATCATGGCGGAACTCCCAGCGGTGAGGGACCTTTGCCTGAGTCGTGATGTGCTTGGCCAGCTTACCCATTTCCTCGTCTTGGAATAACATCATCCCACCGCCTCCGGTCGTAATGGTCTTGTTCCCGTTGAAACTAATGGCCCCAACCTTACCGAAGATACCGGTATGTCGTCTCTTATAAAGGCTTCCGATACTTTCCGCCGCATCTTCCACCAGTTCTATATGCCACTCTTGGCAAACATCCACCAACTCATCCAGCTTAACCGGATGTCCGAAAGTATGCATGGGAACACATGCTTTCACCCGTCTGCCCGTACGCTTGTTATGACAAACACCATTCTTTAACTCAGCGTTCTTCTCTAACCAAACTCGCAACGCTAGAGGAGAAAGTCCCATCGTCTCCCGATCCACGTCAATAAAAACAGGATGAGCGCCGATATAGCTTAGCGCATTACAAGTGGCTACGAAGGTCAAGGCTTGGGTAAGCACCTCGTCATCCCGCTCAACCCCGACAAGAAGCAAAGACATATGGAGAGCGTTCGTTCCACTGACACAGACCACTGCTTTCTTAGCCCCTGTATAACGGGCCATCTCCTCCTCGAAACGGTCTACGAATTTGCCAACGCTTGAGACAAATGTCGTATCAATACATTCGTTCAGGTATTTCTTCTCATTACCTATGAACTTAGGCACACTCAAGGGAACGAACTCCGAGCTGCCATACATCTCGTGGATAAAGTCCACGACTCTCGCATAATCAGACATATCTTGATTCCTTACATTTTTTGATCCAGATTCTTTCCCTTCTCCTCATGTTCGAAATGAGGGATGAAGCGTTGGATAGCCTTCACGACCTCCTCTTTCGTGAAAGAGGGACTGGCGAAGATGGATTCCAATTCAACGAAGAACGCATCGATCTCCTTCAACGGCCGTTTTTGTACCTCCTCTATAACTCCAAGGCTGCTAAAGCGATCCATGTTCAATCTCTCGCCCGGGACATAGAATTCCTCGTATGCCTTTTCACCGGTCGTATCCGAGCCAAAATAAACGACAGGATATTCCTTATTGTCGAATGGCATATCCGCAGCAAAGTGCTTTGCTTCTTCATCCGAAGAAAAGACTTTCTTTTGACATCCCATTGACTCGACATACTTATCGCATATGGAAGAGAAAGTTAGCATCTGCTCCTCCCCCAGTTTCGGGAAAAAGATCTCACCATTACGGCCAAGGACACAGGCTAACATACAAATCTGGCCGGATTCCTCTGGCGAGACGAAATAACGCTTCACGTCATTCGGAGCTGCGAGAGGCTGTTTCTTCATGACACGGTGTATCCATCCATTGGGCAATGAGCCATTCGAAAAAGCGACATTCGCAAAACGGGCGGTAGTGACCTTAAACCTCGAGGTATAGGCCATTATCATATCTTCCATAATCCGTTTACTCGCTCCCATGATGTTCACAGGGTTTGCGGCCTTGTCAGTCGAGACACAAAAGAAATGCTTGGGAGGGTAAACGGAGAGAATATCAAGAAAGCGTTTTGCTTTTATATCATTGTTCTCAATGAGTGCTTGCACACTGTATTTATCTTTCTCGCTACGCACATGCTTGTGTGCCGAGAAATTCGCCACTATGTCAAATCCCTTCTCCTCACGGAAAATACGCTCAAAGATAGGATCGGCAAAACTCAACGTATAAGTTCGATATTCTTCCGGAACATACATTCCTTCAGTGCTACGAAGATCGCGGGTAAGTTCCGCTAGTCCATTCTCATTCAAATCCACCACCACCAATTTGGAAGGCTTGAAAGGGAGCATCGCTTTTATAAAAGATGAACCGATAGACCCAGCTCCTCCTATCACTAAAAGACTTTTTCCTTCAATCTCTTTTGAAAGAGTCTCTCTATTATTCTCAATATCGGCGGCAAACATACTTTCCGCACGATGAGTTACGTTGTCCGCTATAAAATTACCTAGGTTTAGCATCATGATATATATATGTAAACGTCCGAAAATTGTTATTTTTATGATTAGTTATAAAGGGTACAGTACTACTATTTTCTTGAGGATGCCTCGAAACCGTAACCATAGCCGTAGCCATAACCGTATCCCTTGCCGTAGCCGTATTTCTTGCCGTAACCGTAGCCGTAGCTGTTCTTGCGCTTGCTCATGTCAAGGCCGTTGATGACCGTCGCGAGCTTCGGGAACTTACGCTCACGCCGTAACACGTTGATGTAGCTGAAACCGGCCTTCGGTGTCACGTCCGCACGGCAGACGTACACGCACATGTCAGCCACACGGCCGATGATCGCCGTATCCGTAACCATGCCGATAGGGGCCGTATCCAAGATGACATAGTCGTACCGTTCCTTCAACCGGGCGATAGCCCTCTCCAGCACGTCACGGGCGACCAGCTCAGTCGGGTTCGGGGGGATGGGACCGCCCGGGAGGATATCGAGGTTAGGGCTGATATCGGATCGCTGGACCATGTCGAACAACTCCACGTGATCCGGGTCGCTAAGGTAGTTCGTGATGCCCTCCATCTTACGGGAGATATTGAACACCTTGTTCAGGCCCGGCTTGCGGATGTCCATGCCGACCACCACCACCCTCTTGCCCAAGTAAGCCAAGCTCACCGCCAAGTTGCCAGCGACGAAAGACTTGCCCTCGCCCGGTTGCGTGGAGCTGAAAAGGATCACACGCTCGTCCTTGCCTAGCATGAACAAGAGGTTCGTGCGCAACCCCCGGAACATCTCCTCCATCAGGTCGTTCTTGTTCTCACGCACCACGATCGAGCCCTCACCCGTCTTCTTGACCAACGGGAGCTCCGCCAAAATAGCCACGCCCGTGATCGCCTCAACGTCCTCACGGTTCTCGATCTTGTATTTCAACAGGTCATGAAGGTAGACAATGCCCACCGGGATCGCCAGGCCCAAGATCAACGCCGCAAGCATGAAGACCATCCTCTTCGGGGCGACAGGCGCCATATCGGCGAGCGGCTCCTCGATGATACGGCCGTTGTTCGCCGTGGCAGCCAGCGTGATGGCGTTCTCCTCGCGCTTCTGCAACAGCATGACGTACAACGT
>NZ_QTMG01000046.1:0-15824 GCF_003635435.1 Parabacteroides sp. AF21-43
GAAAGATTGGCTCCTTTTTTTGGTATATATCCTCTCTGTCTTTTTCTATTTTTAGGTGTACTTTGTTGTTCGGATGGATAAGAAATTGTAATTTTGTGCTTTTGTAATAGCTAAGAACCTCATATGGATACTGAAAAGAAAGAGAATAAAGAAGTAAATAAACTTTCGCTACTTATTGTAGCAGTTATAGTATTGGTACTGATTATTGCTGGTGCCGGTTATTATATTTATCATCAAAAGCAGCAAATGACTGATTTGGTGGAAACCTTTGATCTTGAGAAAGAATCTTTGGAGGATGAATATAATGAATTGTCTCTTCAATATGAAGGTTATAAGTTTAGCGTAGGCAATGATTCCCTTGTTGCCCTATTATCTACGGAGCAAGCAAAGGTACAACGTTTATTGGAAGAATTGCGTACGGTGAAGGCTACGAATGCGAAGGAAATAGCTCGCTTGAAAAAGGAATTGGATACCTTACGTAAAATCATGCGTAACTATGTTGTCCAAATCGATTCCTTGAATCGTGAGAATGAGCAATTGAAGGTTGAGAAGAAAGAGGCTGTTCAGAAATATCAGAGGGCTACTTCACAAGCTGCTACCTTGAAAAAGGAAAAAGAGAAATTGACGGAAAGAGTAACGTTAGCTAGTCGTTTGGATGCGACGGATATTAACGTGACTCCTGTGAACTCTCGAGGAAAACTAGCTAAGCGTATTAAGAAGATGCAGCAATTCGTCGTGACTTTCAAGATAGCGAAGAACATTACCGCTCCTGTCGGCGAAAAGATGGTATATGTACGGATCATGAAACCGGATGACGATATATTGGTGAAAAGCCGTGCGGATGTATTCGCTTTTGAAGGAAAGGAAATCAATTATTCTATGAAGAAAATGATAGAATATGAAGGTGAGGAGGTGGTTGTGACCATGTATTGGAATATCGAGGAATTCTTATCTCCGGGTACTTACCGTGTGGATATTTTCTCTGACGGTAATTTGATCGGACAGAAGAGATTTACCTTGGATGATTAACTATGAAATTATCTCCTGACTTTGAGAAGTTCCTAAGTTTTATTCCGGAGATTCTGTCTCGAGATGAATCTTTCCTAAAGGATTTGGAAAGTTGTACTCGAGGTGTGACAATCCGGAAAGGGGATTATTTGATTCGTACGGGCGAGTTGTGCCAAGATGCCTATTTTATTAATAAAGGGCTTTTTATCAATCAATATATTAATGAGAATGGGAATGAATGCGTAACCGGTTTCTCCTCGGACAGTATGTACCCTTTTGTTTCTACAATCGGTTATTTTACACAAGTCCCTTCCGAGTTTGAGGTGAAAGCTATCGAGGATGGTGAATTACTTTGTTTCTCCCGGACGGATATCGAACGTTTGTCGTTGGGATATCCAGCTTTCGCTACCTGTTATCAGAATGTGATGCTGATGATTATTTCCAAGCTCTATTCAATGTTCGCTGTCCGTCAAACCTGTAAGGCGGAAGAATTCCTGAAATATCTTTATACGAACCACCAATGGATCGTAAGCCGGGTACCTGATAAATATATAGCTCAATATATGGGGGTTAGTGATTCTTGGTATTGTAAGTTGAAGAAACGTATCCTTTATTGAATTAGTTCAATTTTATATTCGCTTTAAACCTATACTTTTGTGCGGGTTTTTATATTTTTGTCACATAGGGAATATGATGGCATTATATAGGTAGGTTAAAACGATATAAAGATGAAACGAACTATCTTACTATTAACATTTGTAGTCACGGTGAGCTGTATGCACGCTCAGCGAATGTTGACATTGGAAGAGTGCCGGAATCTGGCGATCCAGAACAATAAGGAGCTACAAATCTCTGGCGAAAAGATCAAGATGGCGGATAATGAGAAGAAAGCCGCTTTTACCAAGTATTTTCCTCAATTATCGGCAAACGGTGCCTATATGTGGAACCAGAAGGATATAAACTTACTGGACATGGGCACTTTGTCCTCATCCTTGAGCTCTTCTTTAGGTGGCTTGGCCCAATTACCGATGATCCAACATTTGATGAGTGGGGTGAACGATATGCAACATTTGGATGTGCAGAATATCTGGGTGGGTAATGTATCGTTGGTGCAGCCTGTATTCATGGGCGGGAAGATCGTTAATTATAACCAAATCACTAAGTTTGCCAAGCAATTAGCGGAGTCAATGAATAATTTACAGTTGCAGGACTTGATTTATAAGACTGACGAGACCTATTGGCAGGTCATATCTTTGGTGAATAAGAAGAAATTGGCGGACGCTTATGTGGATTTGCTCCGTAAGATGGATAGTGATGTGACCGCTATGATCTATGAGGGAGTCGCTACCGAGGCCGATGGTCTTTCTGTCAAGGTGAAACTGAATGAGGCGGAGATGGCTCAGACTAAGGTTGAGAATGGTCTGGCTTTAACCCGAATGCTTTTAGCGCAAATTTGTGGTCTGTCTTTAGAGGAGGATTTATCGCTTGCAGACGAGAAGCTGGATAATTTTCCGGTAGAGACAACACAAGCCTCGGCCGATCTGAATGAGGCTTTCATGAATCGTAATGAACTGAGAAGTTTGGATCTGGCAACGAAAATCTATAAGCGAAAAGAACGTATTGCTTTGGCAGAGATGTTGCCTAATGTCGCTTTAGCGGCGAATTACTTCGTCACGAATCCGAATGTTTTTAATGGTTTTAAAAATGATTTCGCCGGTATGTTTAATGTCGGAGTTATGGTAAAGGTACCCTTGTCCGGTTGGTGGGAAGGCACTTATAGGCGTAACTCGGCGAAAGCGGAAACGCGCATAAAAACACTGGAATGGCAGGATGCTCGTGAAAAGATCGAGTTGCAGGTAAATCAATCCGTTTATAAAGTGAATGAAGCGGGCAAAAAGTTGATCGCTTCTTCCCGTAATATGGAAAATGCGGAAGAGAATTTGCGGCGTGCGAATTTCGGTTTTGAGGAAGGGGTTATCCCGGCTTTGAACTTAATGGAGGCGCAGACAGCATGGGTTTCTGCTCGCTCTAGTTTGATTGATGCTCAAATCGAGGTGAAATTAACAGAAGTTTATCTAAGCAAGGCTTTGGGTAAACTGTCCGCAAATGAATAAGAGTAATAACAAATAAAAATATACACAGAGATGAACGAGAACAAGAAGTTTTCTATCAGTAACATGATGTTAGCTTTTATCACGGTATTGGTCGTGATCGGATTGGTAGCCTTGGCGGGTTTCTTCCTGCTTACACCGCCTGACGATATTATAATGGGGCAGGCCGAGGCCACCCAAGTTCGTATCTCCGGTAAGGTTCCCGGACGTATCGCTTCTTATCGTTTTGGCGAAGGCGATCAGGTAAAAGCCGGAGATACTTTGGTCTTTTTAGATACGCCCGAGGTTATGGCGAAGCTGAAACAAGCGGAGGCGGCTCGTGCGGCAGCGGAGGCGCAGAACGCTAAAGCGATTAAAGGAGCCCGTGAACAGGAAATCACGGCCGCTTATGAGATGTGGCAAAAGGCGCAAGCTGGATTAACTATCGCTAAGAAATCTTTCGATCGTATTCAGAATTTATACGAGAAAGGGGTGATGTCCGCTCAAAAAAGAGACGAGGTGGAGGCTAATTATAACGCTATGGTAGCGACAGAGAAGGCTGCCCGTTCTCAATATGAGATGGCAAAAGAAGGTGCCCGTAAGGAAGATAAGGCTGCCGCTGCCGCTATGGTCCAACGTGCGGAAGGTGCTATCGCCGAAGTGGAGTCGTATGTGGGCGAGAGCGCTTTGGTGGCTCCGATTGACGGGGAGGTTTCAGAACGGTTCCCGGAAGTCGGTGAGTTGGTTGGTACAGGCGCTCCGATCATGAATATCTCTGATTTAAATGATGTATGGGTAACTTTCAGTATTCGTGAGGATCTGTTGAAAGATATCAAGATTGGTTCGGAGGTAAATGCTTTTATTCCAGCGTTGGGGGACCTACCGGTGAAGTTGAAAGTCTATTATATGAAGGATATGGGTTCGTATGCCGCATGGAAAGCGACAAAGACGAATGGACAATATGACTCGAAGACTTTCGAGGTGCGTGCTCGTCCGTTGGAGAAAGTCGCTGATCTTCGTCCGGGAATGTCCGTGATCTTAAAGAAAAAAGGGAAAGAGATCGTATGACCTATAAAGAAAGTTTGCATAGAATCTGGCTTATCGCGAAGCGTGAGGTGCATCGGCTGGTGGCTCAACCGATTTACTTCTTTTGTATGCTGATCGCTCCGGCTATCTGTGTCATTTTCTTTGTATCGTTGATGCATGAGGGATTGCCGACCGATCTGCCGATAGCGGTGGTGGATATGGATAACTCTGCTACCTCACGCAATTTGATTCGCCAGCTGGATGCCTTTGAGCAGACAGAGGTGTATATGAAAACCATGTCGTTTACCGAGGCTCGTCAGGAAATGCAGAAAGGGAATGTATATGGAATTTTTTACATTCCATCCGGTTTCGCCGTGGACGCCACATCTGGAAAGCAGCCCCGGTTGTCTTTTTATACGAATGGTACCTATTTGATCGCCGCTTCCTTGCTGTTTCGGGATATGAAAACGATGTCAGTATTGGCGGGGGCCGCTGTGGGTTTACAAACCGGACAAGCTAAAGGATATACCGAAGCGCAGATCATGGGACAGCTACAACCGATCGTGATCGATACGCATCCGATCGGCAATCCGTGGTTGAATTATTCAGTATATTTGAATAATACGGTTTTGCCGGGTGTCATCCAGTTAATGGTATTTCTAGTGACGGTATTCAGCATTGGTACAGAAATTAAATATTCTACATCCCGTAAATGGTTGGATATGGGAGGGAATTCCATCGCAGTTAGTTTGTTGGGAAAGTTATTGCCGCAGACGGCTATTTTTACGGTCGTAGGCTTTATGTATTGTGCGGTGTTGTATGGATTTAATTCTTTCCCGTTAAATAGCGGTTGGTTTCCGATGCTTTTGGCAATGTTTTTGCTGATTATATCCTCTCAGGCGGTAGGCGTATTTATGATCGGCGTATTACCGACTCCCCGTTTAGGGCTTAGCTTCGCCAGTCTGTTCGGAATGATCTCGTTCTCCATTGTCGGATTCTCGTTTCCGGTACAAGGTATGGACCCTACGTTGCAAGCGTTGGCTCGTTTGTTTCCTCTACGGCATTATTTCTTGATTTATGTCGATCAAGCCTTGAACGGGCGGGCGCTATTCTATACGTTGGGCGAGTACGCTTGGTTGTTGGGATTTCTGATCTTGCCGTTCCTTATCGTGCGGAACTTGAAGAGGGCGTTGTTGGATTTCAAATATCTACCGTAAAAACTGTATGTGATGAAAAGAGAACATCGTTTACGATATATCATAAAGGAAGGTCTTCTGGATACGTTTTATATTTGGAAGGATGAATTGAGAAACGTGTTTAAAGATGCGGGGGTCATGATTTTCTTTTTCTTGGTGCCTTTCGTATATCCGCTGCTTTATTCATTTATATATAATAACGAGGTAGTACACGAGGCGAAGATGGTGGTGGTAGATCAAAGTGATTCCTATTTGAGTCGTGAGTTTACCAGACGGGTTAACGCCACGCCAGATGTGGAAGTAGTGGGTGTTTGTCCGGATATGGCGGAAGCCAAGAAGATGTTGGATGAGAAGAAGGCCTATGGAATTTTGCTCTTTCCCCCGGATTATAGTAAGGACCTGCATGAAGGGCGACAGACAACCGTCTCGTTGTATTGCGATATGAGCGCCTTATTGTTTTATAAGGCTTTCCTTTTGGCGACGACAGAGGTGTCATTGGATATGGGTAAGGAACTTCGGATGCATAATAATCCGTCGTCTACGGATAAGATGGACCAGATCACGGTAGATCCGATCCCGTATGAATCGGTAGCGTTGTTTAATTCCCAGAATGGCTTTGCCAGTTTCTTGGTACCGGCTATCTTGATCTTGGTATTGCAACAGACCTTGATATTGGGTATCGGAATGTTGGGAGGAACGGCCCGGGAAAAGAACCGCTTTCATAGTCTGGTGCCTATTTGCCGGCATTTTAATGGAACTTTGCGTATCGTGTTCGGCAAGTCGCTGACTTATCTTTTGCTGTATGTGGTGGTTTGCATCTGGGTATTGGCTATTGTCCCTAAGTTATTCTCCTTACCTCAGGTTGGTGAGCCACTGACTATTTTGTTGTTTTTACTGCCTTACCTGTTTGCCTGTATTTTTATGTCTATGACGCTATCTGGATTTATGACGAGTCGTGAGTCGCCTATGTTGGTATTCGTTTTCACGTCTGTCATCTTGTTATTTATCTCGGGTGTCTCTTGGCCGGAGGCGGCTATTCCTCCGTTTTGGAAAGTGGTGGGTTATTTGTTTCCTTCTACTCCGGGTATCCAGGGATTTATTCGTATCAATACGGCAGGCGCTTCCTTGCATGAGGTGGCGCATGAATATCGGGTATTATGGATTCAAGCGGGCGTATATTTCATCTTGTCTTGTATCATTTACCGTTATCAGATCATACGTAGCCGCAAGATGATTATTAAGCAATATCGGTATATGAAGATGCGACGGATGTTGCGAGAGAGAGAATAATCCCTCGTTTAGGTCTACCCTAATCGCTCATTTAGGGTGTCCCTAAACGGGGGATTAGGGTGAGGGTAAATGTGTGATTAGATTTTAACTTTCGGTTTATACATATCCTCAGCCGTCAGGCCACATTCTTTCATCATGCGGATACTGTAAGACAGATCGCTGACGTTTGGTGTCACGTTGTTACTTCCAAACGTGAATTTAACGCCGGCGGCTTTCGCCTTCATAATGATCGCTTTATTTGGAATGTTGTATAGTTCGTTGATCTCTAAAGCTTTTCCGCTTTTTGCCAATGCCTCGACGAAACGGTTCATGCGGGCCTCCGTCCAGAATTCGTCAAAACGCTTATCCATCGGAGATGGCAAGAAACAAGGATTTACATAGATATCTACCGGCTCTTCCAATACGGAGCAGATACGATCTACGATCATGTCCATATATTGCTCCTCATTCTCGATCCAAGTCTCTTCCGGAATCCATAGGCGGGTACGGCGACCTTTATTGTCCTTGAACGTCAAAGCGTCCGTAAACACATAGTCGAATTCTTTAAGAGTCTCGGGAGAGAATGTGGTTATCCATTCGCGTCCTTCCGCTTGCATACCAAGGATGAAAGGCTGTGAGCGCATCTCATTTAGGTAATCCATGACTTGTTGGTCGTTCGTGATCGGGAAACCGATGCCGCAGTTCGGTGCGATCGTATAATTGATACCGGTCTTGCGGGATTGCTTAGCGGCAACTTCCTTGGTTAAGCCACCTTTTAAGTGCACGTGATAATCTAATACCGGGAAATCCGATTGATGTAATTTAATGATCTCGTCATTTTGCTCATCGTTAGCTTCCGCCAATTGTGCGTTGATATCGATCGTGGATTCATCAATTACGTTCACGGTGATGTTCTTGATTTGGATTTCACCGCTACCATCACTCTCTATGCCAAATGTCCCTTCCGATAATAAGGCATAGGCGTTAGCGTCCGTACGATACGGTGCGGTCGGTTGGATATACTCTACAACCGGTTCGCCGTTTATATTTACATCGATCTCTTGTCCGGCTACCCGGATATCCATCTTGAACCATTGATCTTCTTTTACGAAGCTTTTGGTCAAATTCCTCACGGAAACAAGACTTCCTGTCATTTTCCACCAAACCTTATCAGCCCGGTCATTATTGATAGCGATACGATATCCTTTCTTCAAGTTCGGGTCCGTATGGAACCAGACGGCGCCTTTGCCTCCCGGGGTAGTACGTAAATCAAGGGTCAGATCGAAGTTTTTGTATTTGCCGTTTTTCAGTACGGCCAGCGCATCCGTACCTTTCAAGGTCATTATGTCGTCTTGAACGGAGACATCGCCTGTCATTTTCCATTTGTTACTATCTTTGCCATCGAATAAGGTGCCACTGCCAGAAACACTACAGGCTGTGGTCAGGACAAAGAGAAGGCCCATCGCTAGAATTGATAATTTTTTCATGATATAAATGATTTAAGTAATAATATATCCTCCAAAGATAACGAAAATTAAAATACAATGTCCTTTTTGAAGATTTTAACTTCCATAAAGATATAAACCTAAGAATATAGTCTTACTTTTGTAAAAATTCTCAATCAAACTTAATTAATAGTACTATGCAGAACAGACGTAATTTTTTGAAGCAAGCCTCTTTGATGCTTGCGGGTGGGTTGGTAGCCCCGCAGTTATTATCTTCTTGTGGCGGTAAATCAGGACAAGCTGCCGCTACAGCATCGGAGTCTTCTAAATATATAGGGCTTCAATTGTATTCTTTAAGAGACCTTGTAAAAGAAGAAGGTATCCAGAAAGTATTGGAAACCGCCGCTAAGATGGGTTATAAGAATCTGGAGACAGCAAGCTATGATAACGGTAAGATTTACGGTTTAGCTCCCGCTGAATTTAAGAAAATGGTGAATGACCTAGGTATGAAGTGTACGAGCGCTCACCTTGGACAGGCCTTTACGAAAGAAAAAGAAGCCGAGGTTATGAGTTGGTGGGATCAAGCGATCGATGCTCATAATGAGTTAGGCGTTAAATATATGGTTCAACCGTGGATGCCGGTTAACGATAAGACTACATTGGATGACTTGAAGATGTACTGCGATTATTTCAATACGGTTGGTTATAAGACCGCTGCCGCTAGCATTGCGTTCGGTTATCACAACCACGACTTCGAGTTCCGTAAGATCGACGATCAATTGATCTATGATTTCTTGCTGGATAACGTAAGCCCGAACCACGTATTCTTCGAAATGGATGTATACTGGGTAATGATGGGTGGCGGTGATCCTGTCGCTTACTTGAAGAACCGTCCGAGCCAGTTCAAGGCTATCCATATCAAGGATGAGAAAGAGATCGGCGCAAGCGGTAAGATGGATTTCAAGCCTATCTTCGATCAAATGTACGCTAATAACGTAAAGGATTGGTATGTTGAAGTGGAACAATATACTAACAATGATCCGGTTGCCAGCGTTCAGCAAAGCTATGATTTCTTGAATAAGGCTGATTATGTGAAATAATCCGTTCGATGATAAAAAAGAAGAGGCTACTTCATTATCGGGTAGCCTCTTTTTTTATGTTTGCTTATTTGGAATACTCGTTCAATCGGGTGGATTTCGCAAGCTCGATGATTTGTTTCCAATCTTTAGCTAAGTTTTCCATATCCGGATATAGTAAATCCGCTCCGGCATCTAATAAAACTTGATCGGGGAGAGGTCCGGTGTTTACGGCTATCGTAAAGATATTGGCTGCCACGGCAGCTTCTACTCCCATGGGAGCGTTCTCTACCACAAAAGTTTCATTAGGCTTCGCATGCGCTTTTTGAAGTCCCATTAAATAAGGTTCGGGGTGTGGCTTGCCATATTTCACGTCGAAAGCCGTAACCATTTTCTCTCGGTTGAAATGTCCCGGATAGGTATGGTTTAGCTTATCGATCAAGCTATGTTGGCCGGAACCGGTGACAACCAATCGTTGCAGTCCGGATGCTTCCACTTCTTTTAGAACCTCTGCGGCGCCGGTCATGGGGGCACCGTCATTATAGGTATTGAATAGATCCGCTTTCTCTTTATAGATCGTTTGCTTCTCCTCGGCGGTAGCGTCTCGTTGGAAAGTGCGTTGGTATAGCTCGTTGATCGTGCTTTCCCCAGTACGTCCTTCGAACATATAAAAGTCTTCCGGCCGAGAAGTTAGCTGATGGAGGGTCGCTACCTCATGCCATGCCCGTGCATGAAAACGCATAGAGTCATATAATACACCATCCATATCGAAAAGAACAGCTTTGGGAGAAAGGGATTCCTGCCTGTGTTTACGCAGATATCGGATAATCGCTTCTTGAATCATGTTATTACCTTCTTAAAAACCAATACAAAGGTACGTAATAAATCGGAATTAACAGAAATGGGAGGAAAGCTTCTTGAAATTAAATAAATATGATATATAATGGAATTTCATTTTATGAAACAAAAATGGTTTAAATGGGTGCTTACTTTTGATCCACCTACATGTACACCCTAACCGGATTGATAAATTCTATAATTATCTGGATGAGTTGATAGATGTATTGAAAAATAAGGGATATAAATTTATTTCGTTGAGATAATTAATCAATAAATTATGACGTAGTTCGGTGAGAACTCTAGTAAGCGTATTAATAACGAATTTTCAAAGGCTATAACTTGCTATGAATAAGTGATATCATAATACTGTATACTATTTCTTATTAATTATATTTCTACCAAAGTCTCACTTGTCTATCTGAAAGGGGTTCAATTATACCTACATTTAGGTATATAATATTTCTGTATGCATTGATTTTTAATATATGATATTTTGATATTCCCCAAATATTCATATATTTGCAATGATTAAACAACTAAGTTCTCACCGGACTCTTTTCTGGTGAAGAATGGTATATTTATTATCTAGTATGAATAGAGGAGAATTAGTACAATCTCTTGTGGAAGAAACAGGATTGCCGAAAAATGTTGTTAGAACCGTAGTGAATGCGTTACCGACTGTTGTGGCGAAAGGAATACGGGAAGGAGAATCTATTTCCATGAAAGGATTTGGATCTTTTGTACCTTGGCAACAATCCGAGCGATTGGCACGTAATCCGAAAACAGGGGAGGAAGTAATGATTACTCCACGTGTCTCGGTCAAATTCAAGGCCGGGAGCGATTTACTTAAAGAATTAAATGAGTAATAAAAAACTATTCAAACGAAAAAACGGTTTCCTCGTGATGAGAAAACCGTTTTTTTATGGGATAAATCGTATTATAAACGTGCTTTGATAGCTTCGCTTTCTTTCTCGTATCCCGGCTTATTCAACAGGGCGAACATATTCTTCTTATAAGCCTCGACACCCGGTTGATTGAATGGGTTAACGCCCAACATATAACCACTGATGCCACAAGCTTTCTCGAAGAAATAGAACAACTGACCAATATAGAACGCACTTACTTCCGGCATAGTTACCTTGATATTAGGAACGCCACCATCTACGTGAGCTAACTGAGTACCTAACTCAGCCATCTTGTTTACCTCGTCTACATGCTTGCCTGCCAAGAAGTTCAATCCATCCAAATCAGCCTCGTCTGTAGGAACCAATACGCTATGATCTGTAGCTTCCACGGAGATAACCGTTTCGAAAATCGTACGCTCACCGTCTTGAATCCATTGACCCATGGAATGCAAATCGGTTGTCAAATCTACAGATGCGGGGAAAATACCTTTACCGTCTTTACCTTCGCTCTCTCCATAAAGTTGTTTCCACCATTCTGCGATATAATGCAATTTCGGATGGAAGTTAGCCAAGATCTCAATCTTTTTACCGCTCTTATACAACTCGTTACGAGTAGCGGCATAGATAGCGGCCATATTATCAGCGAAAGGAACGCTCGCGTCTGTAGCTTTTTCCATGGAAACAGCTCCAGCAACCAAGTCGCGGATGCTGATACCTGCCACGGCGATCGGAAGCAAACCTACCGGAGTCAAAACAGAGAAACGTCCACCTACGTTATCAGGGATGATGAAAGTCTTGTAACCTTCTTGATCCGCCAAGGTACGCAAAGCGCCTCTCTTAGCGTCCGTGATAGCTACGATACGATGTTTAGCCTCTTCCTTGCCAACAGCATCTTCCAATTGTTTCTTCAAGATACGGAAAGCCAAAGCCGGCTCTGTAGTCGTACCAGACTTGGAGATATTGATAATACCGAATTGCTTACCTTTCAAAACTTCGCTTAATTCATAAAGATAATCCTCTCCGATATTGTGTCCGGCGTATAACATAACCGGGTTTTTACGGTCGTTTTGCAACCAGTCGAAGCTGTTGTTTAACGCTTCTACTACCGCTTTGGTACCCAAATAGCTACCACCGATACCAATGGCTACGACCACTTCACATTTAGAACGAAGCACGTTCGCCGTATTCTCGATGTCGGCCAACTCTGCGTCCGTAATAGAAGAGGGGAGATGCAACCAACCCAAAAAGTCGTTACCTGCTCCGTTACCGTTATGTAATGTGGCAATACATTCCATTGCCTTGGCCTCTTGAGCGTAAACCTGTTCCTTGGAGACAGTGCCCAGAGCCTTGTCGATGTTTAAACTGATGTTTTTCATATGCTATTTTATTTAAACGTTTCCGTTAATTGACGAATGACCGTTGTCGGCGATTTCTTCTCGTACAATATATCATAAACAGCGTCCAGTATCGGCATGTTCACTTTATATTTCTCGTTGATCTCACGCATACACTTGGTTCCATAATATCCCTCGGCTATCATTTCCATCTCCAGCTGCGCTGTCTTCACGGAATATCCTTTACCGATCATGGTTCCGAAAGTACGGTTACGGCTGAACCGGGAATAAGCGGTAACCAGCAAATCGCCAAGGTAGACGGAGTCGGTGATATCCCGCTCCAGCCCGTGTACGGCGTCCACGAAATTACGCATCTCCTCAATAGCGTTCGAGATAAATACGGCTTGGAAGTTATCGCCATATTTCATCCCATGGCAAATACCGGCGGCGATAGCGTACACGTTCTTCAGTACGGCGGCGTATTCGATACCGGTGACATCCTTACAGAAGGAATTCTTTAAGTATTGATTCTTGAAAACGGGGGATATCGTACGGACCTTCTCGATGTCGGAACAAGCCAACGTAATGTACGAGAGCCGCTCCAGAGCGATCTCTTCCGCATGACAGGGACCACCGATAACTGCTATATTTTCTGTCGGAACCTTGTAATACTCTGCGAAGTAATCCGTAATCAACATATTCTCATCCGGTACGATACCCTTGATCGCCGAGATGATAAACTTATCTTTCAAAGAGGTCTTCACCTTCTTCAAATGTTGTTTCAAGAAAGGGGAAGGCGTAGCGAAGATCAAGGTATCCGAGTCCTTGATCGCTTGGTTGATATTGGAATAGAAGTTTATCTTGTTCGTGTCGAATTTCACGGCGGTGAGGTAACACGGGTTGTGTCCCAACTGCTTGAACTCCTCGATACGATCGGGCCTACGCATGTACCAGTTGATACTATCTTGAGTTGAAAGTACGATCTTGGCTAAGGCGGTAGCCCAGCTACCACCTCCCATTATCGCGATTTTTCCGGGCAAATCCATCGTATCACGCTTTTATTCTCCTACATTGGCTATCCAAGCTTCTATTTCTTGGATCGTAGGATTTTGCAGTTCTAACTTATATTTTTTATTAAGCTCACAAAGCTCTTGTCTTAATTTGTTGGCGTTCGCTTCTTTCAGCGTGTCAACCGTCAGGTAGCCGGCTTTCTGCAAAGCGGGAACCCACTCCTCGGAAATACCCAAGGCTACGTATTTGTCGGCGTTATCTTTCTTTGCGGTTTTCTCCGGACGCATTTGCGGGAAAAGCAATACCTCTTGGATCGTTGTCTGTCCGGTCATCAACATAACCAGTCGGTCGATACCGATACCGATACCCGACGTAGGAGGCATACCGAATTGAAGGGCGCGTAAGAAATCTTGATCGATGAACATCGCCTCGTCGTCCCCTTTCTCGCTCAAGCGTAATTGCTCCTTGAAACGTTCTTCTTGGTCGATCGGATCGTTCAGCTCGCTATAAGCGTTCGCCAATTCCTTCCCGTTTACCATCAACTCGAAGCGTTCGGTCAATCCCGGTTTGCTACGGTGCATTTTAGTCAGCGGGCTCATCTCAACCGGATAGTCGATGATGAAGGTCGGCTGGATAAACGTACCCTCGCAGAACTCCCCGAAGATCTCGTCGATCAATTTACCTTTACCCATCGTATCGTCGATCTCCATCTTCAATTCCTTGCAGATCGTACGGATCTCGTCCTCGCTCTTACCTTCCAAGTCGTAACCCGTCTTTTCCTTGATCGCCTCCAAGATCGGCAAACGGCGGAAAGGAGCCTTGAAGCTGATTGTCTTACCGTCGATCGTGCTCTCGCTCGTACCGTTCACGGCGATACAGATACGCTCCAACAGCTTCTCAGTGAAGCTCATCATCCAGTTATAGTCTTTGTATTGGACATAAAGTTCCATACAAGTGAACTCCGGGTTGTGCGTACGGTCCATACCCTCGTTACGGAAATTCTTACCGATCTCGTATACACCCTCGAATCCACCGACGATCAATCGTTTCAAATACAACTCGGTAGCGATACGTAAATATAAATCGATGTCCAAGGAGTTATGATGTGTCGTGAACGGACGTGCGCTAGCTCCTCCGGCGATAGATTGCAGGATCGGAGTCTCTACCTCCGTATATCCGGCCTCATCCAAAGCGGTACGCATGGTCTTGATGATAGCCGCACGTTTCATGAAAATATCTTTTACGCCATCGTTTACTACCAAATCCACGTAACGTTGACGGTAGCGAAGCTCCGGGTCATTAAAACCGTCGTAAGCGACACCGTCCTTATATTTAACGACCGGTAGCGGACGAAGTGATTTAGACAGAACTGTCAATTCTTGAGCATGAACGGAAATTTCTCCCATCTGAGTACGGAAAACGAATCCCTTGATCCCGACGAAATCACCGATATCCAGTAATTTCTTGAAAACGACATTGTAGGTGTCCTTATTCTCATCCGGACAAATATCGTCACGGGAGATATAGACCTGTATTCTGCCCTCGGAATCCTGCAATTCCATGAAGGAAGCCTTACCCATGATACGACGGCTCATGATACGGCCGGCGATACTTACCGGGCGTGGCTCAGCGTCGTCTTTGAATGTCTCTTTTATTTCTTTGGAAAATGCGTTCGTTACATACTCAGCTGCGGGATAAGGCTCTATCCCCATCTGACGCAACTGCTCCATGCTATTACGTCTTATTATTTCCTGTTCACTCAGTTCTAATAGATTCATTATGCTATTATTTTGTATAATACGGCGCAAAAGTACAAAATATTTCTGATTTATGCTGACTTATGTGGTAAAAGGTTGAGGTCACCGATCTTGTTTGTTCATGGATAAAGTATCTTAGGTTCATCGGTAAAGTATCTTAGGATCCTTGGTGAAGTATCTTAGGTTTGTAGGCCAATGAACTTAAGACCCAATAATTTTATCTTTACATCCTGTTTTGATCCCGGGGATGAGACAAATGGAATAAACAGCCCTCACTCCGATAAATCCGGTAGCCAAAACTCAACCAACGGTAATGTCTTTCTCCGTCCTCCAAGCCCCAGCCATAGAAATCCTCATTTTCCATACCCGCTTGCAGGTATTTGTTCGTTTGGACAAAAATCGCTCCTCCGACTGCCCCAATTACTCCTTCCACCATATACAAAGAGTTCATTTTTCTTTGGTGTTTTTTTAGGAAGTCAATGTCTCTATGTGTCCAGTAGTGTTCCCTCAATATATTTGAAGTGTCCAAAGCATTCCCATCGTATGGATAAGCTACCTCGTATGTCTTAGATCTTGTCAAGTCTATTCGCATAAATATCTTTGCTTAATGTTCAACAATGCCAATATCACACCGGGGAAACCATTCAGTAATCCTCGGTGTAACCGTTAGTTATTCACTTGACAAGGCTCAAATTATATATTTGGATACTCCAAAAAGATTATCGAGTGAGCCTGTTTTGATGTTACGGGGATCATCTTTAACGGCTGTGCTGTAAAACATGTTTTAATGGGAATTTTGGCAGATTGCCCTAAGATGGCAAAGCTGTAAATAATCACGGTGACATGATACAGATTTACTTCACACGC
>NZ_QTMG01000047.1:0-14944 GCF_003635435.1 Parabacteroides sp. AF21-43
AGGTTCCGCCGTAAGGGGCGGTGATGCCGATTGATGCCCGGGGTAGGGAATAACGATTAATTAACATGGGACGCAGTGATAACCGCCGGTTTCTTACGCTGCCTATCGTAAGCCCCTTTGAATAGGCATTATAAGAAGCCTTGGATGGGCATTGTAAAGATCTTAGAATACCCATCCAAGTTGACAGTTGACTAGTGACAGTAGGCTGTTTTTATTTACCTCTGTGCGCAACTGTCAACTAATTTACGGTTCTCCTAGGTAGTGGATGATTAATCTGATCTGTCGGGGCGTGAATATACGTTGCTCGGGGCGGTAGCCCGTCTCCAGCAGCTTGTCGTGCAATTCCGTGCATCGAATGATCCAACGACGTAAGCGGTTGCAAGCTTGATGGGAGGCCAGCTCCGGGAAATAGGATGCCGCTAGTGCGGACTTTCTTAATGGCAAGAACATTTGATTTATGATTTATAGATTTGGGAGAATGAAACTTTCAAACTTTCAAACATTCGTCCCCCCCTCACACACACACGCCCGTGGGGTACGTTATATAGGGGTGTGAGGGAGGCCGGGATTACTTATGGGTGACACGGCCGCCGAAGCTGTACTCGCCCCGGCCGTTCTTCTCCAGCGTGCCTCGTTCCTGCATTCGCTTGAGACAGGTATCTAGGGTGGCGGTGGGGATGTTGTTCCTCTCTGCTTCCTCCAAGGCCTGTTGTCGGTTGAAAGAGAGTGGAAGGGCCGCGAAGAGAGCCTCTTGGGGCGTGGGCGTGCGAGAGCGTGGCACCTCGTCAGACGGAAGCAGGGAGAGTATGCCCGCCGAATGACGGTAGAGCGGCTCCACGAGCGAGAGGACAGCCTTAAAATCGTCATCGTTGATACGTAACTCTAGGGAAGGAACGATACCGTCCCGTACGTTCTCCTCCGGGATCTCGAGGGCAGGCGAGAGACCGGGACAATTGAGGATTGAAAACTGAGAATCGAGAATGGCTTGTGGGATGAGGAGACTCTCCACCGATCGTAGGAAGGCCACCACGGAAGCGATCCGGCAGATATTGATAGCGATACGGGCCACGGAGCTTCGCATCGGATATCCGTAGGAAAGGCCGGCGTGCCCGAATATGCGTGCGAAGCAGCTGTTGAATCGCTCCTTTTGCGTGTCGGAGAGATGGAATTGTATGATATTGACCCTCTCACGCAGGTAGTCCACGAGCATTTTCCACTGCTTCCCCCAATCGGAGAAGAGGCTATCCATGTCCTCGTCGCCCTGCTCGAACTGATCCGCCCACTCGTCGATGGGTGGCATCCGGTAGAACAATTGGCGTGAGAACAACCCGTTCTCGGCCGAGGGAATGAGTGGCCGTACCTGCGCCGGGGTCCCGCTTAACAAGACACTGAGGTAAGAGGCCGGGCACTCCCGGTATTCCCGGTTCGTGCGTCGGTTGAAAGCCAGTCGCTCGTGGTCGTGGCATTTACGCAAGGTATCGCTCCAGTGCCCGTGCTCGGTGCCGATGGCCGTGCTCACGGTATCGGCCTCGGTCTCGCAGATCAGCCCTATGCCGTCGGCCTCGATGAGGTTCTCCAGCACGCCGGTGCCGGAATTGTTACCGGCGATAAGGAACATCTTGAGGGGAGGCATCTCGGGCTCCGGCGTATCGGATTTTTTCTTGCCCAGCGAGTCCCAACGGCTCTTCTCCTCCCGGTAAGCTTTATGCCTCTGCCGGTAGTTCGCCATCATCGCCTCATGTATCGGCTCGGCAAGCCGGCGTGTCCAAGCGAGGGCTCCCTTTCCCGAGGCGGGAGGGGCGACGATGAACGTTTGCAGGCAAGGGTAGTAGAATTTTCGCCCGTACGATATCCGGATCGATTTGTTGAGTGTCGCTCCCAACACGGTGATACCTCCCAGCAGGAGGATATCCTTTTGGGCGGGGGTATCGCCCCGGTCGATCATCCGCTTGAGGAAAGCGGGCCAAGGATACTCCGGAAAGGCGGGCGGGACATTTTTCACGGACTGTTCCTCGTGCGTACACGTGTGCGTGTGTGAAGGAGGCGTGAATGTTTGAAAGTTTGAAAGTTTCCCGGCCTCGGCCAAGGATTTGTCCAGCCTCACGCCGGCTAGGTCCGCCAAGTGGAATACGGATCCCAAGCCATTCCGTCCATTGCCTCCTTTGAGGGCATGGTCGTATAGCTTATCCGCCTCGGTAGAGACATATTTCTCCGACATCCGGCAGATACGATGGAAGAATGTCCGGCCGGCCTTTCCGCAATCGTTGGCGATGGCGAAGGCGATCGGCATATACTCTTGATAGGTGGGAGCGATGTTCGCCCCCTGTTTCTCGATGGCGGCAACGAGCCGCTCCAGATCTGATAATGGGTTCATGATGAATGAATAATGAATGGTGAATAATGATTTATAACTACCAACTGTCACTTGTCCTCTGTCAACAATTCCGGTCTCCTAGCCTCGCTGAGGGATCGTGGCAAAGGAAGCAAGCCCGTGAGAGGTCTGCGTTCGTGGCATCAGCTTTCAGCCCGTATTTCCACTCAAGGTATTCCCAAGCGAATCGTACCGCCTCGTCGAAAGACTCCTCTACGGTTTTCTTGATCGACAGGCGATAGGGTACGAGGAGCTTGATTCCCGTGGTACTGGGACTCACGAAGGAGAGATCGGGGCGTAGCCGCTCGTCGGCGAACAGCGTGTCCCTCCAACGGATCGCCTCTTCGGGTGAGGAGAGGTGATCGATGTCGATGACGAACTCGCCCGAGGGCACGAGCAAGTGATCTTCCTTGCGGTAGGAGAAGATACCGGCGGGCGTGACATAGGGTAGCAAACTCTGTTTCAGCCGCCTGAACCGTTTCTCGTCGCTCGATGCGGCACGTACCTGATCGGTACGCTCACGCAGCCACTCGCTGGTGGTGATATAGGCGTACAATTGACTGACACAGACGACCCCGTTCGGTACTTGATTGGTGATGGGGGCGTTGAAAAAGGAAAAGATAGACTCTTTCATGATCGGATAAAATAAATTGATTATTCGGTTACTGCCGGTAAAGGAACGCGTTCCTGCCCGTTCCCGGAATAGCGATGGACGGGACGGGTACGGAAACGGACGTATGGTGGATGAAATGAGGATAGAAATAAATATCCCCCGTGAAAAGGGTGATTATTGTTAACACTTAAATTAAAAACGGATATGACAGAAAATCAAGAGCGGGCGGAACAGGCACGTTCTGCCTTTACGGTCAATGGAGGTAACGTGCAGATCCTGCCCAATGCCACCATCGCTATCCAGAACATCCATTGGGGTGACGGGACGGTGACACGGACGGAACGTTGGATTACGCCCGCGGAATCGGGACTTCATGAGTCTCCGTCTCCTCCGATAAACTCTCCTGCCCCTCCAGTGACGGCTGAACCCTCCTCGTTGGCCTTGTTCATCCCGGACGAGGCGACCCGTCTTGTCTACGAGGCCCGCCTATGCGCCTGCCCGGACACGGTCACCCTTTGCCAGACGGTATTGACAGACCTTTACAACGAGATCCTAGCCGACTACTCGTCTCCCCTCAAGCTGGTCAAGAGCCGTGCCTTCATCAGCGCCCTCTTGCCTCACCTCACGTTCGTGAACGGGGCGAATGTACCGAGCATTCGGTATGGGATCAGGAAGTATGTGCTGGGGGAAGGGTGAGATAAAAAAGGTAAATTGTTGCAATATTTGACAACTATTGCGTAATTGGGTATTTGACGGAAAGTAGTGATGTAGATATTTATTACGAGGGTGAGACGCAAGGGCTTCTCTCTCTCCCATTTGAAAAGCGAATTGGAAGAATTGCTGGGAAGTCCGGTGGATATCATTCGTCTTAGAGACCGGATGAATAAGCTGCTTCGTAGACGTATCGAGAGGGAGGGAATCTCATTGTCCATCATTATTTTGATATTGACGTAAGTGTGATACTTTATAGCTTTCAAAATGAAGTCCCGGATTTGTACTTTACTATTTGTGTTATGCTGAATGATTTGTCTCAGTGACCTATATTTATAAATATAGCTTAAACTCATTTTTAATTTAGACACTCAACGTAATAGTACCACAGGTGTATTAGTGGGGGAGGAGTGTCTTGGTACTCATTTTTATGGCAACTACATTGGAGAATAATAAGCGGATTGCGAAAAATACTGTGTTCCTGTCGATTCGAATGTTAATGGTTTTGTTGGTGTCGCTTTATACTTCGCGTATTGTATTAGATGCGTTGGGTGTGGAGGATTTTGGCATTTATAACGTAGTTGGGGGGATAGTGAGTTTGTTTGCGTTTATGAATGGGGCTATGTCTAATGCGACACAACGTTATATCGCATTTGAATTAGGGAAGAGTAATCCGGATGTAAGACGTGTGTTTAGCTCCTGTATGATGTTGCATTTTTTTGTGGCGTTATTCATTTTTGTTTTCTCAGAAACTGTTGGGTTATATCTTTTGAATCATTATTTAACAATTCCGGATAATAAGTTGATAGCAGCGAATTGGGTGTATCAATTTTCGATAGTATCTTGTTTAGTGATGGTGGTAAATACGCCTTACAATGGAGCCATTGTAGCATATGAGCGAATGCAGGCTTTTGCCTATATCTCATTGATCGATGTGTGTTTACGTTTAGGTATAGCTTTTTTGGTTGTAGCTATACCATCCGATAGGCTGATTCTGTATGCCTTGTTTCTGTTTGTAGGTCAGTTTTTTGTACGGTTAAGCTACACTTTTTATTGTAGGAGGTACCTTTCGGATGTAAAGTTCTCATATTGTTGGGATCGCCTTTTATTTAAGGAGTTGTCAGGGTTTATGGGATGGACAATGTTTAATAATATGAGTGTTATCGCATGCACGCAAGGTATAAATGTAGTTTTGAATATCTTTTTTAATCCGATGGTGAATGCGGCGCGAGGTATAGCGGTTCAGGTAGAGCAGGCTGTAACAATGTTCTCTAAAAACTTCCAGATGGCTATTACGCCTCAGATTATTAAAAACTATTCAATGAACGAACGAGATCGCTTTGAAGAGCTGCTTTTCTCTGCGTCTCGATTATCTTATTTTTTTCTTTTATTTTTGGCTTTTCCGGTCTTGCTACATACAGATTTTATTTTAAATATATGGTTAAAAGAGGTACCCATTTACACGACTGATTTTGTCAGATTGATCCTGCTCGTATCGTTGGTCAACGTATTGGCAGAACCTTTGCTCGCTGCCGTATCTGCATATGGAAAGATAAAATATTTTCAATTGGTATCAGGTTTGTTGTTAATATCTATTTTACCTATATCTTCGTTGGGATTTCGATATATTGAATGCCCGTTATTAATATATGATGTATACCTATTCATTTCGATTGTTGTTTATGGTTATAAATTGTATTATACGAAAAAGTTTTTGGCAATCTCTTTACGTCAGTATACCAAACGAGTATTGTATAGGGTCCTTATTGTATCAATGCTTTGCGCTTTTTTTTATGAGTTTTATTTTAGCTATTTATCCTCTTTTAAGGAACGTTATTTTGTGCTTTGTTTTGTCATCTCAGGAGTCTACGTTGCCATATTGATAGGGCTTTTGGGTCTTACAGAAAATGAAAGGAAAAAGATGATATGTTATTTGCGAAAATGGATCAAAAAAGGTTTAAGGTTAGGCAATACATTAAGTTATATGGTCTATCTGGTACTCTTTTACGAATGTTTAAAAGTGTAATTTACCGATGTGTGGGGTTTAGATGGGAGAGGTGTTTTCTCATGTCCCGATCGCTTGATACGATATGTCCACCGTTGGTTCAGGCGGAATTAGAGGTACGTGAGTTAAGTTTAGTGGATTATGACAACGCATTATGGCAAGGTTACCTTACGGAAGAGAGGCGGAGGCTTTACGAAGAGCGGTTTAACGAAAAAAAGGCGAAAGCATATGGCGTGTTTGTCGATGGTACGTTGGCTTGTTCCGCTTGGATATTGTATGGAAAGGTGATTCTCACAGAGGAAAAAGTTTTAGTTGAAAATGACACATGTGCCTTATTACTCGATGACTATTGTTTTCCAGCTTTTAGAGGAAAAGGGTTTCATGGTTATTTGAATCAATGGCGGTTGAACGAGATGAAAATAAACGGAGCTCAAAAAGCATATGTGATCGTACTCTCTTATAATCGTCCGGCTATCAGGACGCAACGAAAATGTGGCATGGAGATAGAGAAAGTGTTCTATGCCTATACGTTTGGGAAAAAAGTGTTTATCAAAGGATACTAAAGAGATGAGTACGTTAAAATTTTTCTTGGTGTGTGTATATGTGCTTAGTCCATTCGTGGATATGTATAATGGGTATGTGCAACAATTTTTCGATTCACGCACTATAGTTCCGGTTATTTTTAAAATGATGATCATTTTGTTCTCATTTCGATACATATTGCGAACCAATAAGGCGACTATATTGCTCCGAGTTTTTTCCCCCCTATTGTTGTTTTGTTATCTTTACTGGGAGTCCTCTTGTTATGTGGATGATCTTATTGAGCTTTTGCGATATGCGAGTAAGTTTATTTATCCATATAGTATCCTTATCGTATTGTATGTGTTTAGGAGGCAATTGAATACAGACACGTTACTACATTATGTGTTAGCATATGGGCTGATTTGCGCTGTTTCAATTTTGCTATCAGATCTTCTTGGATTTAGTACGGATTCTTATGGTGAGGATTATGGCTACGGCGTAAAAGGATTATTTAACGCAGGTAACGATATAGGATTGTCTCTTATTCTATGCAATTGCGTATCAGCTTATTATATAGGTAAAGGAGGTGATGCTAAATATATTCTATTCAATGTGATCCTTTTAATAACTAGTTTCAGGATCGGATCTGTCGCAGGAATGATGGGAGCGGTTTCCGTGGTGTTGTTTTTAATTATGCAACCTTTTTTTGTGCGGAACAAATATTCTAAAAACTTTTATAGATATAAACATCTTTTGCTGTGGGCTGGCATACCATTGATCGTTTATTCGGTTTATTTGATCATGAATACGGATGCTTATACGTTAGAGAAATTCAATATAGAACGTTTGATATCTGGTGGGGCGAGAGCGGTTTTAGCGGAAGCCTTTTACGCCGTTTCCTCTGATTTTACGGTAGCAGATGGACTGTTTGGCATTGGTTCGAATGAACTGTTTGTAAGAATAGCCCATTATTTGGGTTTATATGGAACAGAACGAGCGTTGGAAGTGGACCATTTAGAGTTAATAGGTTCGTTTGGGTTTATCTTAGGTGGGCTATTGTTGTTATATCCCATCTTCTATTGGTTAAGGTATATAAATTATTATGTCAAGGAAAGGGATGGTTTATCGTTTTGGATGGCGATAGCATTTTCGTTATTTGTTTTTCATGGAATATTTGCGGGGCATGCCTTTACGTCTATCGTGGCGATGACGGTATTAGTCGCATTCATTTTTGTTGCGGATAAAATGTATTATAAAATAGATAGGGAAAGATGATAGTGACAAAGGATGTGTTTTATGACACATTAAAGAAGATGGATACATACATTCCTTTTGAGCAGTCGGAAGGTTGGTGTGAATTTAAGTCCTCGGATAAGTCAAGCATAGTTTATTTCGTGGATAATATCGATAATCCAATGCTGGCTTATTTCGGACGTGTTTATAATAAGCCATTTGTCGGTCGTATAGTGGATATTATTGGTGAGGTTTGGAAGCCAGGGATCAGCAAGCGTCAGGTCACGAAATTTTTTAAAGGTGTGATTCAAGACGCTAAAGCAAGTATGATTTGTTATAATAGTGTCAGTTTATATGACGTGAATAAGGAGATAGGTTTGCGTTGTGCGGGTTTTGTGAGACCGCTTGGTAATCGGGTTTGTCCACTCACGCAGTTGATTGGGTTACAGGAACCTCGGAATTTTGATAGCGATTGGCGAAGGAATTTGAAGAAAGCTGAGAAAAATGCCTTGACGTTCGATGTGGTGGAAAACCCGAGTGAGAAAGATGCCGTATGTTTTGTATGTTTGTTTGATGAGTTGAGGCAACGAAAACAGTTGGGCTTTTCGTTGGATAAAAATAAAGTTACCTCTCTATTACTGCAACCAGGATTTAAGATTTGTTACGCAAGACTCGGTGAACAGGTGCTTTGCGCACGTATTATATACATATGTAAAAAGCAAGCGGCGGACGTGTTTGCCGCTAACTCGTTTAACTCGATGAGGTATTCTGCTACGCATTTTATTATGGAGTCAATTTTTAATTGGTTAAAAAAAGAGGGCGTTGAACAATTCGATTTCTCTCGTATTTCGCCCAGCGCAAATGAAACCAATACTATTTATCAATTTAAGGATGCTGCCGGAGGTTGTCCGGCTCAATACTTAGGTGAATGGATATGGACGAGGAATAGTCTCGTCAAATTATTGTTTTGTGTTTATAATTTTTTGACTCAAAGACATTCTTATTGAAAGCATGAATAAAATACTAAAGAAATTAAGCTTGTTTCATTATAACATTGGCTTTTTTGACTATAATCCAGAAAAGCTGTCGCAAGGGGAATGTTCAGTGGCTTGGTTGAGACATCCATATAAGGATCGCTTTTTCGCAGATCCCTTTATCTTGTCGGTTGATGATGATGAGATAAAGGTGTTGGTGGAGGATTTTGAGTATCGTCGCTGGAAAGGCTGTATTTCATTGTTGGTGGTTGACAGAAAAGACTATCACTTAAAGCGGAAGAAAACGTTACTCGATTTAGATACGCATCTTTCGTTTCCCTTTATATTGCGAAAGCCGGAGGGAATTTATGTGATACCTGAAAACTCAGAAAGTGGACGACTGACAGCTTGGAAATATGACCTGAATACAGAGACGCTCTCGAAAATCTCGGTACTGACCGATATGGCAGTGATTGATCCGGTTGTCCGAAAGATAGGTGAACACTATTATTTATATGGTTCGATCAAGGGTAAAAACGAGAATGGTGCGCTTTATCAGTGGGAGTCTATGGAGGAACTTTCCGGGTATAGGCTGATGCGAGAGGAACCTGTCAAACAAGGAAAAGAGGACGCTCGGAGAGGAGGAAACTTTTTTATGATGGACGGACAATTGTATGCCGCTACGCAATGTTGCACGCATAGTTATGGAGAGGCGCTGACTATCTGTAAGGTAAATGTTATGGACAACACTCTGCTAGAAGAGACTCCTGTCGTGTCGCTCTATCCTCAAAAGCCTTATACGGAGGGACTTCATACACTTAATATAAGTGAAGGTTTGTGTGTGGTTGACGGGCTCACCTATCTGTTCCGGCCGGTTGAGAAGATAAAACGAATGTTGTGTTTTCGTGGAATAAATATATGAGGATTTTAATCAATGCTCCCTCTTTTAAACTTAGGGGAGAGTAGCTAATCATTACTTGGGTTTAAAGCCATTTTTGAATTAAAATACAGTATAACACGGTAGGTAAGAGAAGTGAGAAAAGCGGTAGCGGAACAAATTGGTTGCCATGGAATTTATTGAAATTTTTTCCGTTTAGTTTTGTTCAGGCCTGAAACTGTATTGCAGTATTCTTAATTGAGTATGGTATAATTAAAAATACATTTTTATGCTTGCTAAAGAAATAACAGATAGCATATTGACTATAGGGTGTGAATATCGTTCCCCAAAAGGAGGAGTAGCACAAGTGATAGATTCTTATTTTAAGCTTGTGTTTGCAACTTTTTTATTTTCTGCAAATTCAGCGGGTGAAAGTAAAATGTACAAATTTATTAAGTGTATTAACGCACTTATAGAGGTGTTCCTCCGTTTGACTATTCAACGGCGGATAAAGATTGTACATATTCATACAGCTTCATGGAACAGTTTTCGACGTTCCATACTCTTCATCCGATTGGCGAAAATGATGAGGAGGAAAGTTGTGGTTCATATTCATGGAGGTGGTTTCAAAGAGTATTATGCTTCAAATCCGGAATTCGTTCGGAAATACTTGCTTATGGCGAATTGTGTGATAGCTTTGAGTGAATCATGGAGAGAATTTTTTGTTAGTAAAGTAGGACTTAGTAACGTACAGATAGTTCATAATATTGTGCCGCCACCTCAAAAAGAAAGTATCGAAGTTGATGGTGTATTACATGGTTTGTTTTTAGGAAAGATATGTAAGGATAAAGGAATATATGATTTACTACGAGCGATAGAACTGGAAAGAGATAATTTGACTGAACGTTTCTTGCTTCATGTAGGTGGAGATGGTGAAGTGGATCAACTCCAACATTTCATTTTGGAGCATGGTTTGCAGGATGTGGTATGCTATGAGGGATGGGTGGATTTAAGTCGTAAATCGTATTTGCTAAATCTCTGTCGTCTGTATATATTACCTTCATATATAGAAGGTCTGCCTATTTCTATACTTGAAGCGATGTCTTATGGTGAGGCTATCCTCTCAACGCCTATAGGTGGAATACCAGAAGTTGTAACACCAGATATTGGCAAACTGGTTTCTCCGGGAGATGTGAGTGCGTTGGCTGTTCAACTTCGAGAGTTTTCATTTCATCCCGAAATGGTCTCAGTACTGGGAAGGCAAGCTGAAAAGAATATTACGCCCTATTTACCTGAAAGCGTGTCACGGGAGCTCCTTGAAGTCTATATGCCGTTGCTCTGAAAAGTTCTTAACAAAAAAAGTGAATATTGTTTCGGACCACACTTCAGTGAATTAAAAAAACATACAGAATCGATGAATTTAAGAAAGTATTTAAAGGAGAGTTGCAAATATATGCTTCGCAGCTATCCTATTATTCGCCCATATGTCAAAGAAGTAGAAGGCCTGTTTACCATGAGTCAAGAAGAATTGAACAAGCGTAACGAACAGCGCTTTTTGGAGATTTTTAGTAAGGCTTATGATAAATCACCGTTTTATCATAAATTATATACAGAAGCTGGAATAAAGAAAGAAGACATTACTTGTTTGGCTGATATAAAGAAATTACCCATTATTACCAAAGAAATGGTAAAGCAAAATAGGGAGGCAATGTTAACAGTTCCGAGATTTATGGTTCATGGGGGATGTACAAGTGGTACAACTGGTACGCCTCTCAAGGTATATAAAGATTGGAAAGCTATTTGGCGTTCGCAAGCATATCTATACGTGATGCGCAAAAAATGCGGATTCACCTATGGGCAATCATTTGTTTCGTTAAGAGGTAATTTGGATAAGAGAGATATGATGCTGAAAGTTCATATAAGTAATACAGTCTATTTTTCCAGTTATAATATTAATCCGGAAAAAGTGAATTTCTACCATGAACAGATTGTCAAGCAGAAACCTGTTGCTATTGAAGGTTATCCTAGTTCGCTCTATACTTTGGCTTTGATGCTTCGCAATGCGGGACTAGAACTATATATTCCTATCGCTTTCACTTCGAGCGAAACATTGCTTGACTATCAACGTGAACAAATTGAACAACAATTACATACTGAAATATTCGATCTATACGGAATGACAGAAGAAAGCATTTGTTTGCACGAAACACTTAACCACAAAGGCTATTACGAAGCTCCTGGATTTAGCATTAACGAATATTTGGAAGATGGGGAAATTTGTACCTCCCTTATTAATGATGCATTTCCTTTAATTCGTTATCGCTCAAATGATGTTATAGAATTGTATGAAGGAAACGAATTTGGAGAGAATGAGGTTTTGATACAACGTATTGAAGGACGTAAGGAAGATTATCTCATAGGAAAACACGGTGAAATTTGTCAGCGTTTAAATCAGATTGCAAAGAAAGCACATCATAGCAAAGCCATGCAGATGATTCAAGACAAAAGAGGACAAGTCTCTGTTTACATTGTTCCTGATGGAGAGTTTACCAAAAGTGATGAAATCCAATTTGTTCTTGCTTTTGAAGAGTTAGTTGGCGTAGGAGTACTTGATTATTCAATTTATTTGGTTTCTGATATAAAAGATCTTACGTATACAAAAAGAGGGAAATTTAAAATGGTAATAAATAATATAATAAACAAGAAACCATGAATTTGATTAATTTATATCGGATACAAAGTAGTTGTATCACATCCCATTGATGCCTAAGGTTATGCAGTTACTAATATTATTAGTACATAATAGTAAGCTGGTAGGTGATACAGTGATTGGTTAGAGAGCTTATTTCGTTTGCAAAGGTATTGCCACAGTGTTAGTTCCTAAAACAATGGTTGTGTGTGTTAGGATTGAGGTTTGCCACTGTGAGGTTATTCCCTTATAAGGCTGTTCCAAAGATCGGTAATCGTGTTCTGAGTGTGGTAATAGCTGGCCCAGTAATCATTGGTGATGATATGGTTATTGCTGCAAATTAATTTATTAATAAATGTTTAATATTAAGGGAGGTAGTCTCTGGTAGTCCTGTTAAAGTGATAGGCTGTACTAAAGATTTGAATTACGATTTATTTGCTAATGCAAATTATAAAGAAGGAACAATGCCTTATGTTGAAATGAAAAAAGAAATTAAATCAAGGATTGTTGATAATGATTAATGCTGTTTTCTTTTACCATATATCTATGGTATCTGCATTCATGTACCGTTTTTGCCAAAGTTGATTATGCTGATTATCTGTTTGCCGATAATAGATAATCATGTACGTATTCATAATGGAGCTATTGCGTTTGGCGGTAGTACGATTGGTGATAATGCTGAAATTGGAACTAATGCGGTTGTTGCAGGAATACCGGCTAAGATTATCAAAATAAGAGATGAAGAATCGAATAGTAGATAGTTTTAAATGCTTGAAGCATTATTGTGAATCAGAGCACTTCAAAGGTTGGGATCCATATGATGGATTGAATTCTAAGGTGTTTCAAGCTCTCCCTTTCTTGAAAAGAGCGGCTATTTGCCGATTGGTGGTAATTCAAGGTTTTAAGCGTTGTCCCATTAACTTGAGGCGTATAGCGCTTGTTCCGAAAGAGTATAATGCGAAAGGTATTGGCTTGTTCTTATCAGGTTATTGCAATTTGTATAAAACTGTGCAGAAACATCCGGAATGGGAATCTATATGGGGTACGGCTGAACAGGTGAAAGAACAGATCATTGCGCTGGCCGATTTATTGATATCCTTGCGCTCGAAAGGAAATTATAGTGGTGCTTGTTGGGGATATAACTTTGATTGGCAGGCACGGCGATTGTTTCTTTTCCCTAAGAGTACTCCAACTGTAGTGGCTACAAACTTTTGTGCTACAGCTTTGATGGAGGCTTATGAGATAACGGGAGATGAACGATATTTAAAGATTGCCTTGTCTGCTGCCGATTTCGTGATAAAGGATTTACATCGTACTCCTTATAAAGATGGATTTTTGTTTTCGTATAGTCCGCTGAAAGGTAATGATACGGTGTTCAATGCTTCTTTGTTGGGATCGAGATTGTTGAGTTATTGTTATCATTATACACGTAATAATACGTATCGTGATTTGGCTGGGCAAAGTATAAAAGCGTGTTGTGCCGGACAACGGCAGGATGGAGCATGGGTGTACGGAATGTTACCGGTTCAGAATTGGGTGGATAGTTTTCATACGGGTTATAATTTGGATGCGCTTATCGCTTATCAAGAATTGACCGGAGATAGGCAGTATAATACCTATATAGAAAAGGGATTTGATTACTATATCCGTCATTTTTTTGAGCCGGATGGAACTCCAAAGTATTTTGATGACAAAATGTATCCGATAGATATTCATTGTCCGGGACAGTTGTTTGTGACTTTAGCACGGTTACATAAATATGATGAATATGCGAGTCTAGCAGAAAGCGTGTTAAACTGGACTATTTTGAAGATGCAGGATAAGAAAGGATATTTTTATTATCAACTGAAACCCAGTTTCAGTTCCAAAATTTCATATATGCGATGGAGTAACGCTTTTATGTTTAATGCAATGTCACATTATTTGATGGAAAGTGAATGTATATGAAAAGGAGATTTTTTATTGCTGTAATAGACTACAAAAACCTTACCGATCGAATTTTTACAATCAAAAACATATATGGAAAGAGTTTCTTTGAACGGGGTGAAGGTATATCCTTTTACTTCGCATGAGGAATTGTTGGCTTTTGTGAGTCGACACAAGGGGATATTGGTGGCTATCAATGCGGAAAAGATTTTGCATGCTACGGATCAGACCCGTTCTATCATCAACCGAAATATAGGTTATTGTGATGGTTTCGGAGCGGTCATGGCGTTGAAAGAGAAAGGGCATAAGGAAGTGATCAAGATTCCGGGGTGCGAGTTGTGGTTGCGTATCATCAATATGACCTATCAACAAGGAAAGAGTTATTACTTGGTTGGTGGAAAACAAGAAGTAATCGAACGGACCGTAAAAAAGCTAAAAGAGGATTATCCCGGTATACGGATTGCCAACTTCCGAAATGGCTATATTAAAACAGAGGAAGAGCGAAAAAATTTATTGGAAGATATCGTGACAAAACGGCCGGATGTGGTTTTTGTGGCGATGGGCTCCCCAAAACAGGAATTGCTAATGGAAGAGATGGCCGAACGACATAAAGCTGTCTATCAAGGTCTAGGTGGTAGCTTTGATGTATATACCGGTAACGTGAAACGTGCCCCGCAATGGTGGGTACGACATAATTTGGAATGGGCCTATCGTTTGGTGAAGGAACCGGTTCGAATTAAAAGACAAATACATTTAGTGAGGTTCTTGCTTCGGGTGAAATTAGGACTGATTTAATTTATATCTCCGTTTTCTTATTCTAAATCAATATAACATAATAACATAATTTTTATGAAAGCATGTTTCATGGGTTTGGGCTATATTGGCCTGCCCACGGCTATTATTGCCGCAAAGCACGGGGTGGAGATCGCCGGAGTGGATATCAACGCCCAGGTGGTGGAGGTTACCAACCAAGGGAAATTGCATATCATCGAGCCGGGTATGGAGGATATGTTGCGGGAGGTA
>NZ_QTMG01000047.1:14954-15652 GCF_003635435.1 Parabacteroides sp. AF21-43
AAATTGCATATCATCGAGCCGGGTATGGAGGATATGTTGCGGGAGGTACTGGCCTCCGGACATTTCAAGGCTTACACCGAGCCTCAGGTGAGCGACGCTTATTTCATGGTGGTACCCACTCCTTTCAAGGGGGATCATGAGCCGGACGTATCGTTCGTTGAGTCGGCTACCCGTATGGTGCTTCCTTTGTTGAAGGAGGGGGATTTGTACGTGATCGAGTCTACATCGCCGGTGGGGACGACCGAACGGATGGCTAGTTTGATTTTCTCGGAACGGCCGGAGCTGAAGGGCAAGATCTATATCGCTTATTGTCCGGAGCGGGTGCTTCCGGGTAACGTGATCTATGAGTTGGTGCATAACGACCGGGTCATCGGCGGTATGGACGAGGCCTCCACCCGTAAGGCGATGGAGTTCTACGGCCAGTTCGTGAAGGGTACGCTTCACCCAACGAATAGCAAGACGGCCGAGATGTGTAAATTGACCGAGAACTCAAGCCGGGACGTACAGATCGCTTTCGCCAATGAGCTGTCGTTTATCTGCGATAAAGCGGGAATCAATGTGTGGGAGCTGATCGATTTGGCGAACAGGCATCCCCGTGTGAATATCTTACAGCCGGGTTGTGGTGTTGGTGGTCATTGCATAGCGGTGGACCCTTATTTCATCACGGCGGAGTTTCCGATGGAGAGCCGTATGATCTC
>NZ_QTMG01000048.1:0-11972 GCF_003635435.1 Parabacteroides sp. AF21-43
GCCCAAACCCATGAAACATGCTTTCATAAGAATTATGTATTATTTTTTTAAGTAAGATATTAGGCAGATCAAGAATGGTCCAACAACGATCAACCTATTGTATAAGAAAGTTTCTTCATGAAATAAAATCAGCACCCTATTAAATCTGAACCCATCAAATGATAGTAATCCATCACCGCTCGAATTTGAGGATCATTCTGAGACTCCTTGCAATTCGTAGCCGACAGGCTTGCTTCTTTATGAATATACTGATAAAAAACGTCCAACGGAATATAGACATATCCTTTATCCGGTAACACTACACACTCCGTTCCATGCAAAACTTCCATGAAATAAAACCACACATCATCGGCCTTTGGAGCCAAACGCATGAACAGGTCCTCCCTACAAATATCCTTATGCAACAAGGAGCGTTTGTATAAACAACCACCGCACCCCGTTGGAAACACAAAACGGCCGCCGACCCCGGAAATTTCCATCTCCCAATCATTATAAGGTCTCAAAATTCCATCATTATTAAATGATACCCGATGAGCTCGATACGTGTAAACATGAGAGGGATCTTTATGATATTCAGCAACTAAACGTTCAACCATATTCCGCCGATAAAAGAAATCATCATCGCAAGTAATAATCAAATCATCCGGATACACCTCTAACGTGGGTATCAACTTCTTATAAGATTTAATATCCTTACAATAGCGGATAGTAAGCCCTTTCTTTTTCAAACGCTTCAAAATAAAAGGCAAATTACCATCATTCCAATGTTCATCATCCAACCATAACAATACCAAGTCTGGTTTATAAGTTTGACGAAGCAATGAAATAACCGTAAACGGGAGTATCTCTCCCACCCTTCGTCCATAACTGGTAAGAGAAACTATTACCTTTTCTTTACGCACCTTCTCCTGATTGATTCCATATGGGATTGTACCTAACCCTACCTTATAGTACAGTTTAAGTAGCTCACCACAAATCGCGGCAAGTAATATTTTAAGTTTATGCATATTTCATTTACTTGTTTAATTGATTAATAAAAGAAACATAATCAAATTGATCAATATATCTCCGTCCATCGAGATATTGCGTAGCATAAATATTTTTCACGCCTTTCACCTTCGAAAACCCACTCAAATAACAAGTAGATTTAAACTGAGGATAAATTTTATCAACAAACGCTACTTTATTTTTAAACGGAAGTTTATCAAAACGCTCTAGCACAGAGACATCACCCCCCCCCAATTTGTCAGCATAACCGCCATATTGTCAGCATTCAAACGTTCACATCTTTCTTTCCACTTAGCAAGTGAATCTGCAAATGCTTTATAATGAACAAAGTGGATTTTTACACCTAATAGTCCTTCTCCTACCGGATAATCAAAACCACTATTTTTAACTTCTTTGATCTCTGAATGAATAAACAAATCCCAATTTTCCAAGGCTGTCAAAAAATCCTCATTGGTCATATACAAATTAATGAACGGTGAATAGAAACGTAAACCCAACCAATGATATAAAAAGCCACCTGTACAATTACTACAGACCAATGAAGGTGATAAATTAGTTAATTTGCTTCTATTTTTACGATTGATACGCTCTTGTAAGATAACTTTCACTTTTCCCAACATACCTATTCTAATTTTTGATGATTGATATAGATTTCACTACCATATTCACACTAATAAAAGCACATATGGAAAATATTTTCGAGAAAAATCTGTTTTTTCCATAGCGCAAGAAGGGTGTTTCAAAAGAACGATATTTCGATTGCAAAAAATTCATGTATTGTTTATTAAAACAATGAGAAATACCCATTCTCCAAACACATTGATTGGCCGCATACACAATTCCAGCTTGAGCGTAAACCAATTCACTCGGATAATTAACCTCCATAAAGTTTGCTATTTCACATTTACCTATCACCGCATCCAAATGTTTTGAGGAGAAGGAAGATTGTGTTATACTGGCATTACGTATCCTATAACAATATTTTTTCTCACCACTAACCGCTATCACATTAGACTTAGCCACCAAACGATAAGTAATAAATACATCCTCATGATATTTTCCTTTTGGATAACGGATATCTTGAAACAATTCCGTACGATATAATTTCCCCCAAGCCACCGTATCAATTCCTTTTGAAGACATAAAATCATGCACACATTCTTTATTTCCATATACTACATAATCCTCAAAAAGAGCTTTATCATCATCCTTAATATCTCCACTCTCTCCAATTAAAAATCTCTGACAAACAGACATATCCGCTTTCACCCCTACAATTCTATCATAAAGGCTCTCAATCATATCTTCAGCTATCCTATCATCACTATCAACAAAAGATATATATTTTCCGCAAGCTTGATCGACCCCCACATTACGAGCGTCAGAAAGACCTCCATTTTCTTTATGAATAACCTCTATGCGATGATCCTTACAGGCATACTCATCACAAATCCTCGGACAATCATCCAAACTACCATCATCTACTAAGATAATTTGCAAATTTCGATAACTTTGATTGATAATACTTTCAATACAGTCTCGCAAATATTGCTCCACGTTGTAAACAGGGACAATGATTGATATTAAATCCATAATAGACACATTAAAAAATCACTTTTCACAACGAACATACATATTACCCTTACAAGTAACAGTATTGTTCATTTTTGAGACTAATAAACCAAAAACAACAAGATTCAGTATTTTATCCATACCTGGAGCTTCTGCCATATACATTACTAAAAAAGAAAAAATAGAACCTTTTACTATTAAAGAAAAAAACGGAACACTGCTTTTTAAAGATTTATTCAATTCATTAAAAAGAGGAACAAGAGATACAAAAAACAGAATCCCTGTCTCATATAAAGATTGCAATATTTGATTATGAGCACTCATATAACCTTTCGTATATTGCTCAGATATATAGAATAAACTCGTAGTTTCTCTAACACCGTTTCCTATAATAGGAGAATTTAAAAATCCATCTACCACCATACCCCAAATTAGGGTTCTATTTGTAAGTGTTAAATTCTTACCTAACAAATCTTCTATCACATATGAAACTAAAGGAGATTCAAGGATGATCATCAAATTTCCAAACAATATAACAAACACAAATAAAGACACAAACACGAGCAATAAAGTATTCAATGACAAAGAAGCTATTTTACGCTGAATCACATTTGGAATCAAAAAAAGAAGCATGCAAACTAAACCAACAACATTGCTACCTGAAAATATAATCAATATAGTAGAAACATGCATTATTATATAAACGCACAAAAGCCTTTTTTCCCCTCGGAAATAGCTATCAATAAGCACAAAACAAAGGCCTTTCATCATTGGATACCCCACCTGATTCTCAATTCCTAGAAAATAAGACTCCCCAGACATCGAATCATTAACAAAAAAAGAAGGAGACACAAGCAAAAAAAAGAAATTAATCGCCATTAAAACAAAATAAAAACAAGCGATATATCGAACAAATAATTTTGTTCGATTAAATGTAGAACATTGCCACAACATCAATCCTCCCATAGCCAAAACCGGGTACATAATCATTATAGCACGACGCACATCTCCATCTTTAATAACAGTAGAAATCAACATACTAAAAAAGACAAGACATATACACCCCATAACTTTTAATGTATTCTTATTAAATTGCTTAATAAGAGCCATCAATATTACAAAAACAGCAAAAAACTTTGAAAGTGAAACATATATTAAAGACAATGTATCAGAATGAAGGATATAATAAGTTTCCCTATCAAATAAAAAATACAAGAATATTATAAAGAACGCTTTCATTTTTGTTTTTATAGCTAGGTCATCTTCTTTTCATCCATCTCCACATTTCACAAAACATATCTTTAATCCCTTTATATTTTATGATTGACAAAAATTTAGTCACATATCCACGAATACCTTTAGGCAAAAAAATAAGTTTTTTACCTAATTCCTGCGCATACCGATCCACATCGCTCACCCAACTCCCCGCGAAATGATGGATCGTCATACTGTTCTCCGTTAAATAAATCTTACCATCCACATACGATTTTGGACACAAATAATCTTGGGGAAGTAACGTGAATCCATTGACAGTCTGTTTCGTATTATTAGGAACAAAACCATATTTCAGGCAAGCGTTCGTAATACGGGTTACATTTGTTGTCACATCTAAACTACCGTCAGGACGCTTGAAATGTAAAACGTCATACTCATGGAGCAGCTCCTCAAAGAGGGGCTGCCCCTCCCGACAGGCCATCAAGCCTGTCGGGATTCGAGACGAAGACTCGAATCCCGACACCGCATCATATTGTAACAGCTCATCTAACGGCTTCAATACCTCTACATCCGTATCCATATAGATACCACCTTCCGTCACCATGGCGTACAAGCGAACCACATCCGTTATGAACGCCCATTTCTTAGCCTCATACGCTTCACGGACATAGTCGTTATAATTCAGATCGAAATTACTCTCGTTCCACTCCTTTATCTCATAGTCCGGAAGATATTTCTTCCACGATTCTATGCACTTCACTGCCAAAGGAGGCAACGGATTGCCCCCGAACCAACAATAATGAATTTTCTTTGGTATCATATTTACTTGAAATATTAGTTACAATTTCATAAACAAAAACGTAAGCTGGTATCTAAGCAACTGCTATTATTCCAATCGCTATACTATTTTTTTAATTTGGTACATACCCTTTGAATATATCCTTGTAATACGACCCGCTCTCCTTCACTCAAAAGTCTATAAACGACACATACGCCCACGATCAACATGCTTGCGAACACTAATAAAAAGCGAGAGAAAGTATCTTCCGGAATCATCAAACTTTGAATTAATCCTACAGAACATAAAATCAAGGACAGGAACAGTCCAGGCATAACCACCTCTTTCAAATAATATCTTATATCCAATCGTATCTGAACATGTATATCATATAGACAATAGAGCCAATAACCTATATTTGCGACGACCGCCACAAAAAAAGGTATCATCGGATCCTGCTGTACTTTCAAAAGCAAATAACTAATAGGCAAAATAGCCAACGTAAACATTCGCCCGTACACCTGATTGTTCTTGATTCGTCCCGTGGCATTCGCCGCTATCCAAAGGGGCGGTATGAAAACTCCTATTAACGATTCACACAAGACCAAACGAGTAAAGGCAACCGTATGTTCCGGCACCTGCCCCAGCCATACCTTCAATAAGAACTCTATCTCCATCATTACCGGAATCGCAAATAGAGCCGCTAAGAAATAAGCATATTTTGAACTTTTCACAATAAGAACTATCATATATTCTCGATCGCCTGACGCATACGACTTTATGATCTGAGGCTTAACCGCTGTCATGATATTCTCGGTAAAACGTGTTACCACTGCACTCACCTGTACAGATATGGCTCGTGCCGCATTAATCGCAGGGCCAAAAAACAAGTTCAAAAGAATATTAGTTCCTTGGATACCTGCTGACCAAGCGAAACATCCAAATAAATTTTGGCCAATAAATCGTGACATATCTTTCACTAAAGAATGATCCCAATAAAAACGTAATTTACATTCGGAGAAAACTCTGATACAGTAAATCGCATAAAGCAACCAAGTGATAAAGGAAACTAACGCTGTCAACATTCCATAAAGAATCAAAGAATCAAATGTTCCGAAAACCTTCAAGAAATACACTATTAGCAATCGAGCGCAAGCCTCAAACAAACCTAAATACGCATACATATTCATTCGCTCGTGCGCCACGATCGATCCCATCAACGGAACTTGATTGATAGCAGAAAGGACGGAGATCAACGAGAACTGATATACCCAAAGCGCCGCTACCGTCCGATCCGGTGGTATTACCAGTTTATTGTAAACAAACCATAATCCCAATGTCTCACCTAACAGTAATAATATAGCAGACAACAGGCACATTAGAGTAAAACTCTGTCGAAAAGCATATTCCACCTCTCGAATATCTTGCTTTCCTAATCCTATATTCATATAACGCTGAGAGACATTGGACAAACTGGAGATAAAAAAAGCCATGATCGAGACTACTCCCCCCACCACATTATAAATACCGAAGTCCTCTACCCCCAATACCTGTAGCACGACCCGACTGGTGTACAGCGTCACCCCCATGATTAGGAGCATGCGCATATAGAGGAACAGCATATTCTTCGCTATCCGCTTATTATTCTCTGATGTAGCAGACATAAAGATAAGTACACAAAACACTTCCATCCCGCCGACAAACCAGCAAGACGAAAATCAAGTGTCTAAATTTAAAATGAGTTTAAACTATATTTATAGAGATAAGTTACCGAGATAAATCACTCAGCATAATACAAATAGTAAAGTACGAATTTACAATATTATTAAATCATTATAATCTCCGGTAATACGATGTTGTAACAAACGGGAATATAATCGACCTTCATCTTTTGTCAATAGGCCTTTAGAGACATAATTCAATCCTAATTGACCGACTACCCCGTTATGGGTTTGCGCCTTGATCCGCTGTTATATCTTCCGCACTCAAACTCATAGCAATCGTATCCCCTCGTCTTTTACGTTGTGTACAAAGGGGGAGAAATGGTATCTCATCCAATCTTTCAAGGTGTAAAGCACCGGGCTGACGCACTCGTTTAACGACCAACCTAGTTCCACTAACGGATAAGATACATTGTCATAATCCTCCACCTCGATTTTTAGCTTGTCCAACAAGATCAATATATCCCAATCCGAATCTGGACGTGCCTCGTCCCTAGCCTGCGAGCCATACAAAAAAAGCATGTCCTCCAGCCGGTACAACCTTACGCAAGGTCTCTTTTATTCGATTTAACACGTCCGTTCTCATAAACTCTATGACATTTATTTTTTCACTTGGTACAAAGGTAAGTTTGCAGCTTTCAAGGAGTGAATACATAAACCCTATATTCGATGCGGCAAAATGGCTGCCACTGTGCAACCAGTTACGGCGACCAATGGCTATGTGTCGGAACATTCGTTCGATGGCATTATTGTGCATCTTATGAGTTCCAGTCTGCTTAATGAAGACTATCGCTTTACCCAATTCTCAATAGCCAATCCCTTTATATTCGCAAAATGCTTTACATTATCTGTAACTAGGATCAAGTTGCCGCTACAGGCTGCTGAACCTATGAGCAAATCAAAATCCTCTATGGATACACCCAACGAACGAAGGCGATTCTTTTCTTGAGCGTAGAACTCGATGGAGTCTGTAAAAGGTACAATGTTTATCAACCTAATAAATCGATCTATCAAATCAAGGTTCTCTTTGATACGATCACTTTTATATGCGCCATATTTCAATTCTGCGATGGTGACCTCCGACACATAACATTGCAATGCCCCAACCTTTTGGAGTTTTTCCGCTATTCCATATTTACGACGGAACAGAAAAACACAAATACTCGTATCCAAAAGGTATTTCTTCATATCACAGTTCTATTTCACGATTTGAGGTTCGTGAATTTCGGATATCCTCTATGATCGACTCAGCGGAACGGGAATCTTTCCACTCCCCGGCAAATTGCGAGGCCCAATTATCATCTATGGACTGATCCTTGCTTAACAATGATTTAGAAAGCCGGGATATTAGCTCTAACTTCATATCCGAACTCAAGTTTTTAAGGATACTCCAATAAGTATCCATATTCGGAATATTCATTTCAGGAACGATCGTCGCATTCATAACTCATTTTCTTTATTAGGCAAATATATCCATTTTCTCCTTTATCGCAAACATTTCTCCTCTAAATATCAAAATATGCAGTCCCTCTACCCCTCCCCCAGCACATACTTCACGATCGCCCGCCGGATATTGCGCAAGCTCTTGCCTTGCTTGAAGGGGAGCAGGGGGATGATGGCGTTGATGAATTCCTTGCTCTTGATAAGTTTGGCCGGTTCCACGCAGTCGCAAAAGACCTCGTTGAAAAGGTCGGTCAGCACCGTTTGGCAGAGGGTGGCCACATCCGGGCATTGGGCGATTCGCTTCACGAAGTCGTGACGCACCTCCTCGTCTTGGATATAGGAGGCTAATAAATCACACGGCTCCGGATCCGGCCTCACGTCTTTTTCCGAAACGACCTCCGGCTTTTCTCCCGGGTCCAAGCAAATATATTGAATGGCAAACATGGCGTTGGGCAGCACCTGTATGTTCTCGCCATGGATGTGCAGCACACACGGGCTCGCTTTCTCTTCACTCATATCTTCTTCTTTTTCCTGTCACCGAATTACTTTTATGCGCAAATAACTTACCGATAGGTGCAAATAACTTACCGGACCGTTTTTTCTCACTCTTTTACCTTTCCTTTACCAGCCTAAACTTTAAATCAAACGAGTTAATGAAAGAATGTATCATGTCCTTTTTCAACGCCCCCATCTCCAATCAAGTGCCGAGCGGCGTGACCAGTGTCAAACAGTTGCATACCTATATCACCTCCAACGAGTGGCTGAAAGAACGAACGCTCAGCGTACAGGACGCTTTGAGCGATGAGAAACGGTTCCGCAAACTGAAGCAAAACTTACTGCCATACGTCACACCGGCCGGGGTCTTCTCCTATCGCAAGGAAGACCGCCTGTTATTCCTTTCCGGAGAGTTTGTCATCGATATCGACCATCTCCCCTCGCCGGAGGAAACCCTCCACTGGCGAGACACCTTGTTCGCCGATAATAAACTGAGACCGGACCTAGCTTTCGTCAGCCCAAGCACCACAGGCGTGAAACTGCTCGTCCCCTACCGGCTCTCACCCAAGGCTTCCATAGAGGAATCTTTTGATAAGGCACGGCTATCGGCATGGGAATACCTGAAATGGAAATACGGATTGAATGCGGATGCCTCAAACGCCGATCTCTCACGGGCGTGTTTCCTCTGCCATGATCCCTCCGCTAAGTTGCGGGAGAGTTGATAGTTGACAAGTGACTGTTGACAGTTTAAATCATAAATTATAACTTATAAATCAAATGAACCCATTATCAGATTTAGAGCGGCTTGTCGCCGCCATCGAACACCAAGGGGCGAACATCGCTCCCACTTACCAAGAGTATATGCCGATCGCCTTCGCCACCGCCAACGATTGCGGGGAAGCGGGAAGGACGTTCTTTCATCGCATCTGCCGCCTGTCCGAGAAATACGTCTACGAAGAAGCGGACAAGCTATACGACCACGCCCTCAAAGCGGGCAACGGGCGCAACGGATTAGGCTCCGTCTTCCACTGGGCCGAGATTGCCGGCGTAAAAACGGACAAGCAACTGGCCGACACCTTCCGCCAATACCCGAGGGAGAACAAGAATCCTTCAAACCTTCAAGCCCCTCTCACACCCACACACGCACATACGTACGCACGTGAGGACTTGCCACCCGCTTTCCCGGATTATCCGTGGCCCCCGTTCATCAAGCAGATGATCGATTGCGGAAACTCCATCGCCCAGCGTGACATACTCCTGCTGGGAGTATTCACCGTACTCGGGGGCACCTTGAACAAGCGGGTACGGGTGTTATACGGACAAAAATACATGTACCCATGCCTACAAACCTTCATCGTAGCGCCTCCCGCCTCCGGAAAAGGAGCCTTGACATGGGTCAGGCGCCTAGCTGAACCTATTCACGAGGAGATGATGGCCCGCTACAAAGACAGCCTAAAGAATTATCGGGAGGAAAAGAACCGATGGGACTCACTCGGCAAGAAACGCTCCGAGACGCCCGAGCCGGAACAACCGCCCCTCAAGATGTTCCTCATAGCCGGCGATAACTCGGGTACCGGTATCTTAGAGAACCTCATAGAGGCCGACGGCGTGGGGCTGATCTGCGAGACCGAGGCTGATACCGTGAGTACCGCCATCGGAGCGGATCACGGCCATTGGAGCGATACCTTGCGTAAATGCCACGACCATGAGCGACTGGCCTTCAACCGGCGTACCAATCATGAGTACCGGGAATGCGATGAGTCTTATCTCAGCGTATTGCTAAGTGGAACCCCGGCGCAAGTAAAGCCGCTGATCCCCTCGGCGGAGAACGGCCTGTTCTCTCGCCAGTTATTCTATTTCATGCCACCCATCGATGAGTGGATGGACCAATTCGATTCGGAAGGCGAGGATTACGGCCTACGCTTCGCCACATGGGGAACACAATGGAAACAGGTACTGGACCTGATCAACGGATCGGTCCAAACGATCCAGCTAAGGCTATCCGAGAAACAGAAAGAGCTGTTCAACCAACGGTTCGCCCAGTTATTCTCCCACGCCGGTTACGCCTATGGAGGTTCCATGCGAAGCGCCGTGGCCCGTATCGCCATCAATACCTGCCGGATCCTGAGCATAGTAGCCCTGTTGAGAGCCTTGGAGAAATTCCTCCCTCCCCAACAAAAAATTTTCAATTCTCAATTTTCCATTTTCAATTCCCCCGGTCTCTCCCCCGCCCCGGAGATCCCCATCGAGAATATCAAGGATGGTATCGTCCCCAAGCTGGACCTACGGGTCACCGACGAGGATTTCCAAGCCGTACTCACGCTCATAGAGCCTCTTTACCGCCATTCGAGCTATGTGCTGGGCTTCCTGCCTACCTCCGAGGCCGTCCCTGTCCAGACCTCTCCTGAACAGGCTTTATTCAATGCCCTCCCAATGATGTTCTGCCGTCGGCAGGCCGTGGAGGAGGCAGCGAAGAACGGCATACCCGAGAAAACACTCGACTCCTCCCTCAAACGGATGCTGGAGAAGGGAACACTGATCAAGACCGCACGGGGCGAGTACGCTTTCTCCTCGCACGTGTGTGTGCGTGAGAGACGCCCAAAGGAATGAAGGAATGAAGGAAATGCCACTACTGTCATCGCCCGTAAGCACTACCGTCGCAGCCCTACGCCAGTACTGGCGTTGTCTGATGCCAGTACCGGCATCGCCGCTCGCCTATACCGACGGGTGGCGGTATCTCCTCTCAAGGACGACCCAAGTAACGGAAGATCAGCTCCACTTGCAGGGAGGTGAAGACCCGTTGCCTCGGGCGGTAGCCCGTATCACCAAGCTCCCGGGTCAGACGATCGTTATACCGCATCCATTCCGCCAGCCGGTTCAGGGCCGAGACGGGGCTGATCTCGGGGGCGTAGGCCATGGCCAGCTCCCGCTTGGAATAGGGCCGCACGGGCCACTCGTCGATTTGTGTGTATCCTGTTCGCATATCGTTCGCATTTTTAAGATTTATCTTATTGGTATAAAGATACTTAAAACATACGACACGAACAACTATACGGAGGTCTATTTTTCAGTATATCTCCTCTTTTATCTCCCTTATTCATCCACTGTCAGCGGTATTCATTTCAGAGGAAACCGAATGTCGTACATTCGTTATCGAAAACAAATCGATTTCATTTTCAATTTTCAATTATCAATTTTTAATTATCAAATCTATGGCTTTAAATTACAGCGTGTCCCTTCGGACCAACCCTATCAAGAAAGACGAGCCGGCGAAAGCGTACGCCACGGCACAGATCAATGGTGAGCTATCGCTCAAGCAGCTGAGCCGCCGGGTATCCATGCAAACCACCGTCAGCCGGGCGGATGTGGTGGCGGTATTGATCTCCACTGTCGAGAACCTGCTCGATGCCCTCCAAGAGGGGAAACAGGTGGATTTCGGCGAACTGGGTAAATTCCGGCTCCATATCCTCAACGAGGGTGCGGAGAGTCTTGAGAAATTCACATCTACAAACATCACCGGGGTTAGTATCCAGTATATACCGGGCGAGGACTTGAAGAATGTCTTCGCCGGGCTGGAGTTCCAACCTGTGGCTACTCGCAAGGCTCAGCAAGCGGTGCTCCGTGCGGAGAAGGCTGGGGAGACTACCGTGGATATCTCGAAGAAGCCGGCTGCTGGGGGTGGGGATTCGGAGTCGCCTGATGAGATCTAACGTGTCACTTTTGGCTTGACCCAAAAGTAA
>NZ_QTMG01000049.1:0-11169 GCF_003635435.1 Parabacteroides sp. AF21-43
GGTGGGAAAGAATACTGCGTGAACGCAAAAACACAGTATGTCATCTTAAAACAATATCTTTAAAAAGTTTTTCAGAAGAAATGCTTACCAATATCCTAATAATTATTACTTTTGATAACATAATACAACGATATGGAAAAGAAAAAGATTACAATAGAGGTAGAACCAGCTACAGCCGTAGCTACCGTCGGTTTATTGCGTGGGATATTTCCCAGTATCATCGAACAACTGGAAAGGCAAGCCGCAACAAACGGCAGCCCCTTAAAATTCAATAAAGTAGAAAATATGCAAGAAGTATTGGATGAGATTTATGAAAAGTGCATTGCCGAAACGAACCTCCGGGAGTTTGCCCAGGCGCACTTAAATAGTGACGGATTACCTAACTGATACAGAAATACGGAATCTGCCAGCCATCCTTATTCCAAATAACAAATGGTACAGAATTACACACCTGTCATGTGGGATGACAAAGCATTTGCCTTTGTCCCCTACGAAGCATTCAGTGATTTGCCACATTATCCCAAAGAAAAATGTGAGCAAATTTGCAAAGAGCTGAACAGCCTTATAAGACTATGTACTTATAGGCCGAAAAAGGAAGATATTTATTTTCATCCGGTAAGTTATGTACGTCGTTCCGGAGGTTTCATAGTTACGGATAATCAGGCATCCTTTGAGAAATGCCCCTATCCTGCTTGCGCAGACCGTCATAGCTGCCAAAAAATATGTGATTTGATGAACCGTATCATTGAAGAGTCTTAATTATATAAAATACCATGGAACATCCAAACTCCAAATGCAGAATAGCACAAGCTGAATATTTAAGTCGGCTACCTGAAGAAGAACGGGAAAATAAGGCCAGAGATATTAGAATCGGAAACGCCAGCTATATTTACCACCAACAAGCGGTTCCAATCCAAGAAAACAGATTGATAATGTATTATAAAGAGTGGTTGGAAGGTCTTCCTCCCAACATTTCACGCCATATGAGAATGCTTGGATTTGAAGCATGTAAGACAATGATTCCGTTTACGAGATATGTGAACGAAAGAAACGATATTGGTATGCGTGACTGGATGCAAGAGCATCTTTCACCGAGTGACTTCAACTATTGGCAGGAACTTTCGAAAAAAGCAGGTTCGCCAACATTTTAATCCCATCCCGTTCAATACGCTGCCTGAAGAATAAAAGGTGCGTATTAAACGAGAATATTTTTTAGCGTTTAGTCATCTCTTCCCGCACCAGTTCCGTTTCTGTCGGGGAGAGTTTCGGCAATTTGACAGTTGCCGGACTTTCTAACTGGTAAGCCTTCACCTCATTGATAAGCAGCTGCCAGTCAAAAAGAAATTCTTCGGAACAACCATGTTTACGATAAATTTCTTTTGCTGCTTCCAAAATCTCAGGAGCGCAAAAATCGTCTCCCTGAAAGACAACTGCCGGACGATCATTATTGATACAGTCTCTCAATAATCGTAACTGATCTTTCATTGTGTTTACCTATTATGCGTTCTGTTGTTTTACCATTTTCAAAAATTCGTCAGACGGTTTAAATGCCGGTATGTTATGAGCCGGAATAATCATAGTAGTATTCTTAGAGATATTCCGAGCTGTCTTTTGCGCTCTCTTCTTCACTATGAAACTACCGAATCCACGAAGATAGACATTTTCCTCCTTACCCAACGAAGTCTTTACCTCGTTCATGAATCCTTCCAAAACAGCAAGCACCGCTTTGCCGTCGATGCCGGTTCTGGCAGATATTTCCTTTACGATTTCCGATTTAGTCATTTCTTTATAATTTGAAAATTAGCGTGCAAAGATAATTAATCCAATGGATTATTTAAAGTCTGGCATCCGCAGCAAGCCCTGCCTTCGCCCAATGAAGTGTTAAATTGTTGCGTATGGGTCAAGTTCCTTAATCCGCTTACACAAATAATCAAAGCGTTTCTTGGTAAGCGGTGTGAGTGTATCGAGGTTCTTGCCATCGAAATTCTCTCCGAAAATAAGGTCGTCCACTCCTATGCCGTGATTGTAATTCTCGCGCACGCAATCACGCAGAATCCAAAGGTTATGCAGGTTCACCCAGTCGGCTGTAATGTTTCTGATTTTACTGAACAGCAGCGCAGCAGTGTAAAGGTAGTGTCCGCAATGGTTGTAGTCATGCAACACCAGCTTGCCCTGGTAATAGATGTCGAAATCCTTGTTTTCTTCATCTTCCTTTGTATCGCAGTAGAAGAATGGAATGTCTTTCAGACCGTCCCAATTAATATAAGTAGTTGGCTTCATAATATCTTTTTTGAATACGCTACATAACCTGTTATTTGCACACTTTCCATTATTCACAGAACATTTGATGAAACACTTCCTTCAGTCTTTTTATCTCACTGAAATTCAAATCTCCAATCTTTCTTTTCAGCCGGCTTTTGTCCACCGTGCGAATCTGATCCGTGGCTATCTCCCCATCACGCCCGGCTACAGAACACAGAACCCGGTAAGGATAGTTCCTTATGGTGGAGGTTATCGGAGCAATGACTACTATTGTAAGGTACATATTCAAATCTGAAGGAGTTACAACAACACATGGCCGTGTCTTTGCCATTTCACCCCCACGGGTAGGGTCTAACTCTACCCAATACACTCCATACTGTTCTACCATGTCCAATCCTCAAACTTTTCATCCTCAAACACATCAGGGATAAGCAACTCATCATCCCCATTCTCATGGGCACGTTTGGCAGCTTCCGCCCATCCCTGCCGTGGTTGTGCCTTTATCACAATATTGTTCCCGTCCAAAGAAATGCTCACAGCCGATTTCAAGGACAAACGCAACTGTTTCAATATCTCGGAAGGAAGTATTATCCCCTTGCTGTTTCCAATCTGAATAATGTTTGTTACCATAATGTTATAACTTTAAAATTGATTATCACAACACAAATATAGACAAAGTTATAACAATACCAAAAGAAAAGCCAACTTTTTTCCATTTTCACCGATAACCCGGCCAACGGCTGCACTCGTCGGGAGGCTAGTGCCCCCCTTGCCGTGCGGCGCTCCCCGACCTATGATTCTTATCATGTCTTGTGTCCTTTTCTCCGCTTCTAACAAACAAATCTGCATAAAATATAGATTTGCGTTTCCATTTGAATTTTAGTTATTTGATACCCTAACTATGAATAGCAAACAGATAACTGATTTTTAAAACAGCAGAATGTTTCTGTTTTATTAAAATAAAAAGGGAACAAATTTTTAAGGTAATACTTACGGAAAAAACAGACTTTATAACGTTTCTTTTTCGTACATTTGCAACAATATAATAAAAGCGAAACATATAATGGAGAAGCAAGGAGAAATCATACTATACCAACCGGATGAAGCTGTAAGGTTGGAAGTACGTTTAGAAGATGAAACCGTTTGGCTCACACAAGCGCAGATAGCAGAACTTTTTCAACGTGACAGAACCGTTATTACCAAACATATAAATAATGTTTTTAAGGAAAAGGAATTGGAAGAGAAAAGCAATGTGCATTTTTTGCACATTGCTAATTCCGATAAGCCTGTCAAGTTCTTTAGTCTAGACGTAATAATTTCAGTTGGATACAGAGTTAAAAGCGTAAGAGGTACGCAATTCAGGCAATGGGCAAATAAAATTTTAAAAGAATATTTATTGAAAGGTTATTCTATAAACCAACGGCTCAATGACATGGAATATAGAATGAACAATAGATTCTTCCAAATAGAGAAAACCATTGCTGAACATGATGCAAAGATAGACTTCTTTGTACGCACCTCATTGCCTCCGGTGGAAGGTATATTCTTTGACGGTCAGATATTCGATGCGTATAAGTTTGCTACAGATTTAATAAAGTCTGCCAAATGCTCACTTGTGCTTATCGACAACTATGTAGATGAATCCGTGTTACTCATGTTGAGCAAACGAAACAGTGGAGTATCAGCTACTATTTATACACAAAATAAACGCACAGCTCCAACTTGATTTAAACAAACACAATGACCAATATCCTCCCATTGAAGCTAGAACCTACAAAAGTAGTCATGACCGCTTCTTAATCATTGATAATACGGAAGTATATCATATTGGGGCATCGCTAAAGGATTTGGGCAAGAAAATGTTTGCTTTCTCCAAACTGGAACTTCCTGCCCATACGATAATTGATGTATTATGAAATAAGCTAATCACCCATGCGAGAAGCGGAAGAGAATATAAAATTCAAGATGGAAATTGACGTATTGGTTCCCATTCCACGTACTGTCACCCGTGATTTCACCAGTTTGAAGCACCTGCGTCAATGGCAGAAACGGAATGACATCGATGGTTCTCTTTACTGTTTTGCACACCGGGAATACCTGCTCAACGAAAAGGGAGAATGGGAACAATTTACCGTTATCGGCAAACAGGTAGTGACTATCGGAGAACTGGAAAGGCTTCTTTTGGCAATGAAGCAAAAGGGGTTCAACCAATACAGCCGTGAGGAATATGAAGAATTAATGTCTTCATATTTGAAAAAGTGAAGAATTAAAACCTTCATTACACATTTAAATACGAAAACAGGATGAAAATAGGATATGCCCGTGTTTCCACCAAGGAACAACATCTGGATATGCAACTGGAAGCGTTGAAGGCTGCCGGATGCGAGAAAATCTTCTCTGAGAAAATGACCGGACGTCAACAAAACCGCCCGGAACTGGATGCCTGCCTGAGCTTTCTCCGGGAAGGCGACACACTTGTCGTATATAAGCTGGACCGGCTTGGCCGTTCGCTGAAGAATATCCTTACGCTATTGGAAGATTTCAAGAATAGGGGCATCCAATTCACCTCACTGCAAGACAACATCAGTACGGAAGGCGCAATCGGCCAACTGATGAACAACATTCTCGGTGCTTTCGCTCAGTTTGAAAGAGACCTTATCTATGAGAGAACCCAAGAAGGCAGAAGAATCGCCAAGGAAAAAGGTGTCAAATTCGGCAGAAAGACACTTATCAACAAAAACAACATCGCCAAGCAGAAAAGCTGCATCCAACTCTATGAATCCGGAACGCCGGTAAGGGAGATACAGAAAATATTAAACATAGGCAGTAGCGGAACAGTATATCGCCTATTAAGAAGGAATGGAATTGCGCTGAAATCCGAGAACAAAAATAACAAATAACGAATAAACCTCTGCCCATCCTTCAAAGATGATTCTCAAAGATCGTCTGCAATTCCACCTCTCAGCAAGATTATAGGAAAGTCCCCTTCACGGGGACTGATTTTTTTTAATTTTAATACAATAACTCCATGCACTCCTGTACCGCTTTTTCCAATGCTTCTTCCAAACAACAAAAAGCGTCCGCATTACTTTCGGAGTCATACAACACATAATCTCCAGCCCTCACAACCACATGCCAGACCGCCACGTTTTGTTCTGTTTGAAACGTATATTCACGAGTCTGTATCATCCATTGGATACATGCTGCCAGTGTCGGGCACTCGCACATATACATCGGGGTATTCCTTCCCTCAATATCGGTGCGTAGCCTATCCTGTTTGTCATACCAATACTCACAAGGCACGTAATAGTATAATTCCTTCATCATAAGAGCTGTGTCGCTATTAACCAATCTCTCTTTGTTGATTTGTGTAATCAAATTTTCCATATTAGCATTATTTAAGTTGAACATCTGATTTATTCTTCAGCTAGATTCAAGACCTTTTCATTTTTTGTATCGGGAAGGTCTTTGGTCAGCCGACCTTTTTTTTGATGTCATTCCCCATCTGAGTTCTGAGCCTTTTTTCGGCATATCAAGGTCTGGATTGCAAGCAATAAGCCAAGTTTCACTTATGGAAAATGTCGGGAAGACACTTCTTCATCGTTATTTTCCATACAGTAAAGGCGCATGGCCGTAACTTGCCATTTGCGGAATCCCGAAACCTTTGCCGAGCAAAAAGCCGGACTCGGATCGGAGGAAAGAAGCCGGGGGAGGCAGCCCACAGAAAGGGCAATCCGATACAATCAAGAAATTAACCTGCTATACCCTTGTGCGAGTGAAATAATCCATCATAGACACTACATACCTAAGTAGTGGTATCAATACACCGATCACATATATCATAGCGTAGCCCAAAAGGACAAAAGGTAATGTTTTACGATAAAGACATGCAACAGCGAGCAATATAAACGAAAAAGAAAAGCCATAAACCCCATATTGAAAACCGGGTATCAACTCATAAACAGGTACGGGTTCCGGATGAAGCATGGCTCCGGCCACAATAGAATAAAGGCTGGTCAATAATATAAGCAGCGTATATAAGCAACTCTTAAGAATCCTGGGATCATTCCTTTTACAATAGAGAATCGTTCGGATATCACTTCTAAGAAACTCAATGCCCAGTAAGAGAGCCACCATAACGCCTGTATCAAAAGTAGAAAATACATTCATTCCGATCACCTTTGGCGCGAAGATATGTATTTATTCTGAAAAGCCACGTCTTTGCGTATTTTACGATGTCGCATCCGATAGTCCGGGAAGCATTTTTTTGGTTCTTTTTTGGGGTGACTGCCAAAAAAGAACCCCGAAGCCGAAATCCCGGGCAGACGGGATTTCTCCCGTCCACCTTACCTATTTTGCAATCTTCCCTCGTCCGCATAGCTATAATAGTTATTGCCTGCCACAATCACATGGTCAACCAAACGGATGTCTAATGTTTCAGCGGCTTTTTTAACTGCTTCCGTCAAGCGGTCATCCGCACTGCTGGGCTTGCGTGCTCCTGATGGGTGGTTATGTACCATGATAAAAGATACGGCGTTATAATACAATGCCTGCTTCATGATAACCCGTATATCCACAGGGGCGGTATTTATCCCGCCGCATGAGATACGGACTTTACGGATGAGTTTGGACGAACTGTTCAGCAACAGCACCCACATCTCTTCAGTAGCTATATCGCACAAAACAGGATGCATCATTTTATAAACATTATTGCTGGATAAAAGCGCAGGACTTTCAACTTGCCCTTCTTTCAGCCGTTTATATAGCTCAATCGCCGCATAAGCGACTTTTTTACGGCTGGGTGTTAGTGTTTCCAGTACATCAGACAAGCACAATCCTTCTATTTCCATCTGTTCATACTTATATTCTTCACGTTTCAGTTTCTCACTGTTCGTCAAGGTATAAATCAACTCGCTGTTTTCCATCACCCGATAAACGTCATTCACTTCAAATACGGTTCTCTTCGTTTTCATACTGCCAAAAATTAAAAGATTAATACTCGCAAACATCGCTTGTCGCCCCAACCATAAATTTTTCCTCAACTGATTGGGAACAGTGCATTGAAGAGAAAGCGGGAAAGACGGATCAGAACGGGATTGAACTGGTAAATACTACCTCCCGGAATGGGAGGATGGAGATTTGGCTTTTCAATATCGGGCGTTCCGGCCACGCCTACCTTCGCAATGTTCCTATCAGTTCAGGAAAAAATCATCATACCTCTCTTCCGGCATAGCCGGAGCGTAGAGCGTTAGGGATAGCAGGGAAAAGCCTGGAGGGTAACGAGGACTTGCAACGAATAGCCCGGTCAGAAGGGAACGCCCTGAAAAACTAATTCGGATACAGAAGATGAACAGAACCGCCTTCCAATCATATAAAAAAACGTGAAAATCAACACATACTTCCGAAAAATCTTTTTCCGAAAGTACGTATAGGGCATGTGAAGGGAAAATTTATTTTCCCAGTCATTTCTATGTTATCGCTTTGGGGATATTTAAAGGGGTTAGGAGTTTAGGTCTTTATTATGTATTTTGGTGGATGGTTTTACACAGCCGATACCTTTTATTTAAAAATTTCTCTCTTTTATTTCACTGATATACCGACATATAAAAAAAACAGGGATTACCTATTCCCTTCATTAACGGGTGGACGGTTTTACACAGCTGACAAGTGAAACCGGACGCTTTTACACAACTAAAGCAAAAGGAGTGGACGGTTCTACACAACTAGAAGCAACAAACGGGACACTTCTACACAACTAAAACAGGCAAAGCGGATGACTCCACACATCTAATCACCCCAATAGGGACACTTCTACACAACTAATTCTATAAAAAACCGTGAAACGTGGACGGTTCTACACAGCTGGATCGTCCATGTTCACCGCCCCGTCCGTCTCCGGAGATATGAACTCTTCAGGAGCAGGAGCAACTTCCGTTCCATTGGCACTCTCCAACTCTTCCTGTGCCCATCCTTCCGGAAACCTGCCGAATACAGCCACGAAATCACTGATATATATCTGTTTCTTCTTTTCTACGCTTTCCGGGGAGTTTGCCCATAAAAGGAACTCTTTATACAGTCCGGCATCTTCCTCCACCTCTTTGATCTTCTTCCTCCTGACAGCCATATCCGTGTCCGGGTAGGCAATCTCGACATACAGCCCAAGCAGGTTCTTATAGAATTTCTTCACCACGACAGCATATTGTCCTTCATCAAAATAGTGCAGCGTATGCCTAGGAAACGAGAACAACACGGTATATGCCCATCTCTCATGATCGCCTTTCACAAAAGAGAAATTGAAATTGGTATATTTCAGGTAAGTATTCATCTTTTTCAGTATCGAGGCGACCTTCTTTTTCCGGTCTTTGGGTTCGGCAATCTCTATGCCGAGCTTTTTAGCCAGCTGATCGACTGTCAGCACATAAAAAGGAGCCTCATTCTTGGTGGTCTTATACTTGATCAGGTAAACCATCTTGGAAAGTTCCAGATAGAAATAGCGGTAACGGCTGGGCAGGCTACGGTAATCCTGAAGTTCCAAGAGGTTATAGAGCGAGAACATGAAATTCTTTATCTCCGGGCTTACCACTGCCGAGTACAGCCTTTTCGTTGACTTCTTCGTCTTGAAATCGGTCATTATGTCGAAACGTTTCAAGATCTGCACGAAATTATAGGATGTACGGCCATCCTCGCCAATGGTCGGATAGCAGAGGTTCTCCAATCCCAGTTTATAGAGAGCCGCCTCAAAAACCGTCTCGATAGGATGGCTGATTCTCTGTCCTGCCGTGTCGGTACATACATATTCCGGCTGCATATTCTTTCCGAACATGGCCGCGAGCTGCCGGCTATCCAGCTTGCGCTGCAAGTTGGTACGGTCATACCCCATCTTACGGCAGAAGTCTTCTACGGAGAACCAGGAAGTCCCGAACAAGTCTTTGAGGTGATAGCTGCCCAGGTATATGATCAGATCGAGCATGACATTTCCACCTGCCTCATACAACCGTTCAATCAGCACGGAATTATAGCTTTCCCCAAGCACCCTAGGGACACGAATCAGTTCTTTTGCCATGATAATACTTACAAAATCAATCCTTTCTCTGTTTTCATTGCCACAAAGATAGGCATACCGGCCAACATACGCGTCATAATTATCAATCAGTTTTAACGGTATGACCGGTATGGGAAAAGGAGAAGTACTTTCCTGAAGAATGCTTTATCCGCCCTTCATCAGAAAGAAAGCATCTTACACCTGTACCCCATAGACATCCTATATTACTTTTTCAGTTCTTCCGATAAAAAGGAACGGTCTATCAATACTTGCACCAATGGTTTCTCTTTGACAAACTCATCAAGCTCACGCTTTATCAATTTATTGCCCAACCCTATGCGTCGTCCAAATTCCTCGAAATCCTTCCGCCCTACCTGATGAGCAATTTGACTCCACATTGTCATCTGTAATCGACTCAACCCTCGGTCTAAGGTGTAGATCGTTAGGTTATCAGTACAGCGAAATCATCCGTTCTCTCATGAGTATCTACTTCTGTGGTGGCTCATGCATTGAGGATGTCACTACTCATTTGATGAACCATCTCTCGCTCCATCCGACACTTCGTACTTGTAGTTCTGATACTATCCTCAGAGCGATAAAGGAACTGACGCAAGGAAACATCTCATACACATCAGATACGGGTAAGAACTACGATTTCAACACGGCTGACACTCTCAATACTTTACTGCTCAATTGTATGTTTGCATCTGACCAACTGAAAGAGGGTGAGAAGTATGATGCAAAGCCTACATACAAGAAGTTCTCTGGTTATCGCCCTGGCGTGGCGGTTATTGGTGACTTGATTGTTGGCATTGAGAATAGCGATGGTAACACAAAAGTTCCATTTCATGGCACGTTTTCTCGCCATGGCAGAGCTTAAGTAAACTTAGCTCTGCTCATCTGGCTTAACGAAAACCTTCGTTTTCATCAGAAGGACACGCTGAAGAGGTTCTTTGAGAGATTTGAACAGAACAGGCTCACTATCAATCGTTTCAGAGCTGATTGCGGATCATGTTCCGAGGAAATCGTGGAGGAAATAGAGAAACACTGCAAGTCCTTCTATATCCGCACTAACCGCTGCAGTTCGCTCTACAATGACATATTTGCTCTCAGAGGCTGGAAGACTGAGGAAATCAATGGCATTGAGTTTGAATTGAACTCTATCCTTGTTGAGAAGTGGAAGGGTAAAGCATACCGACTTGTGATTCAAAGACAGAAACGGATGGATGGTGTGCAGGATCTTTGGGAAGGAGAATACACATACCGTTGTATCCTGACTAACGACTATGAATCTTCCGTAAGAGAAATTGTCGAGTTCTATAACCTTCGTGGAGGAAAGGAACGTATCTTTGATGATATGAACAATGGTTTCGGGTGGGACAGATTGCCCAAATCCTTCATGGCCGAGAACACTGTGTTCCTTCTTCTTACAGCACTTATCCGTAACTTCTACAAGGCCATTATCCAAAGACTTGACGTAAAGAGGTTCGGACTCAATGCAACAAGTCGCATAAAAGCGTTTGTCTTCAGGTTTATCTCTGTACCAGCCAAGTGGATCAGGACATCAAGGCGGTATGTGCTGAATATCTATACCTGTAACAATGCTTACGCAGATATTTTTCAGACTGATTTTGGATAACGCCTACAACTTATGGGTATGATACTGCGTATTGTCTCAAGTCGCATTGTGGGGTAAGGGGATGTTGTAGGCAGAAGTGGGTGTTTCTGCCTCAATTTATCTGATAATTCAGTAATGAGAGGACGTGTACACGCAAGAAGGACGTTGAAGGGCTTAGTTGCGGATTTGAGGCAGGTAAGAAAATACAAAGAATTAACAGCAACCGAGAAACTGAAATACCGTATCG